>JAEHDA010000106.1 GCA_016880655.1 Rhodocyclaceae bacterium | reverse complement strand
TAGGAAAGCGAAATCTTCTGGCGCTCGGCGATGCCGGCCAGCGTTACCGGGCCGGAGTGCTGGCGCAGCGCAAGGTCAATCATCGCCGTGACCGCGAAACGTCCTTTTGTCGTCAGTCTCATAGGGTTACCTCGAAGTCTCTCGTTGAAGGGAACGGCAGAATACCTGACCGTTGCACTCAACTATATTGGGCAATGGCGTTATTAGTCAACAATTTTGGACAGGTATTTCGGGTCGAACTTGTCCGCGGTGGCGACATCATCCTCGACCGACACGCCACAGCGCTCGATGTAACGCAACAGCACCTCGATACGTCGATCGGTCTCGACGGCATGATCAAGCAGCCCGTGGATGGCCATCGAGAGCGGATCGTCCTCGCTCTTGCCCACTGCATAGGCCGAGAACCCCATCTCGGCCGCCTTCTCATGCCGCGCCTGGTCGCGGCCCGCCTCAACGATACGGGCGGGAATACCGACTGCCGTCGCACCTTCCGGAACATCGCGTACCACCACCGCGTTGGAACCAACCTTTGCCCCCGGGCCGATCGTGATCGGACCCAGCACCTTCGCTCCCGCGCCGATGACGACGCCGGGCATCAGCGTCGGATGCCGCTTGCCCTTGTTCCACGAGGTGCCGCCGAGAGTGACTCCGTGATAGAGCGTGCAGTCGTCGCAAATCTCGGCCGTCTCGCCGATGACCACGCCCATGCCGTGGTCGATGAACACGCGCCGGCCGATCGTCGCGCCGGGGTGGATCTCGATGCCGGTGATCCAGCGCGTGAAATGCGACACGGCACGCGCGAACCAGCGCAGGCGATGCCCCCACAGCCAATGCGAGAAACGGTGCAGCGTCAGGGCGTGAAAACCCGGATAGCAGGTCAGGACTTCCCATGTCGTCCGCGCCGCCGGATCGCGGTCGAAAACGCAAGCGATGTCTTCACGAAAATGGGTGAACATGGGCCGCAACCATTAGTAGATGGTGAAATATTAAAAAGCCCTACTCAGGGGGTCAACTTATTTTTCAAAGGAGGACAGCATGCCCCTGAGGATGTTGACCTCCTCCTTCTCCAACCCGGCCCGGGAGAACATGCGGCGCATGCGCGGAATCAGTCGCTTCGGCTTGGCAGGATCCAGAAAGCCACTCCCGACCACCGCTCGTTCGAGGTGGTCGATCAGCGCCTCGACCTCTTCGTGGCTGGCCGGATCGCCAGCCTCGGTGACATGTGGCGGCGCACCGATATCAACCGCGGCCAGACGCAACTCGTAGCAGAGGATCTGCACCGCCTGGGCAAGATTGAGCGACTTGAACTCGGCGCTGGTCGGAATAAGCGCCCAGTTCCGACACAGCGAAACCTCCTCGTTGGAGAGTCCCGCGGTCTCATTGCCGAATACCAGCGCCACCTCGCCGCTGCCAGCCTGCGCCACGAGTTCCACCGCGGCTTGCCGCGCCCACGTCGGCTCGGTCGCGAGATCACGCCGACGACTGGTCAGAGCCGTGGCCGAAACCGTTCCGGCGAGTGCCTCGACAAGGGAGCGACAGACTGTTGCGCGCTCCACGAGATCGATTGCGCCGGTCGCCATGGCATCGGCTTGCGGGTCCGGAAAGACCTTCGGATTGACGAGATAGAGATGCGACAGCCCCATCGTTTTCATCGCCCGTGCGGCAGCGCCGATATTGCCGGGATGACTGGGATGAGACAGAACGACGCGTATCCGCTCAAGCGGCGAAGGAAGGCTCATAGTGCCCGTCTGCTAGAATTGCGGCCATGCATCCCACACTCAATATCGCCATCAAGGCTGCCCGGCGCGCCGGCCAGATCATCAACCGCGCCAGCCTCGACATCGGTCAACTGACGATCAGCGTCAAGCAGCAGAGCGACTACGTTACGGAAGTGGACAAGGCCGCCGAAGCCGCAATCATCGAAACCCTGCGCGAGGCCTATCCGAAGCATGCGATTTTAGCAGAGGAGACCGGGCACTCCGGAGACGAAGGCAGCGAATACCAGTGGATCATCGACCCACTCGACGGCACCACCAATTTCATCCACGGCTTTCCGCAATACGCGGTTTCAATCGCACAGACCCACAAGGGCACACTGGCGCACGCAGTGATCTACGACCCCTCGCGCAATGAACTGTTCACCGCATCGAAAGGTGCCGGCGCGTTCCTGAACGACAAACGCATTCGTGTCTCCAAGCGGACCAAGCTGGACGACGCACTGCTCGGCACCGGATTCCCGTACCGCGTGTTCGACCACGTTGACGCCTATCTGGCGATCTTCAAGGAAATGACCAAGCGGACTGCCGGCATCCGCCGCCCCGGCGCCGCCTCGCTGGACCTCGCCTACGTCGCCTGCGGGCGGCTCGACGGCTTCTGGGAATTCGGGCTGTCGCCCTGGGACATGGCAGCCGGCGCGCTGTTGATCAGCGAAGCCGGCGGTCTGGTCGGCGACCTGGCCGGCGAGGCCAATTACCTCGCCACGGGCAACATCATCGGCGGCACACCCAAGGTCTTCTCGCAGATACTGCAAGTCATCGCCCCGCACCGCAAGGGCACCCTCGCGGCGTAACTGCCGACTACTTGCCGCCGACGTTGGCGACGTACCAGTCCATCGCTTCCTGCAATCCCTCGCCGATGCGATGGCTGGGTTCATAGCCCAGCAAGGTCCGCGCCTTCGTAACGTCAGCCAGCGAGTGCCGCACGTCACCGGCGCGGAAGTCGCGATAATTGGGCTTGAAGTCGGCGAGATGCGTGAAGCGCGGTGCCAGCAGAACACGAATCGCCTCGAAGAGATCGTTCAGCGTCGTGCGATCGCCGACCGCCACGTTGTAAACCTGGTTGGTCGCCTCGTCACTGGTTGCCGTCGCGGCCAGCAGATTGGCCTGTACGGTATTGGCGATATAGCAGAAGTCCCGACTGGTCTCGCCATCGCCGTTGATCCACACCGGCTCGCCCGCCATCATCGCCGCCGTCCACTTCGGTACCACCGCGGCGTAGGCACCATTCGGATCCTGACGCTGCCCGAAGATATTGAAGTAGCGCAGGCCAATGGTCCGAAAGCCATAGGCACGGGCGAATACGTCCGCGTATTGCTCATTGACCAACTTCGTCACGGCATAAGGCGACAGCGGCTTGCCGATGCGGTCCTCGACCTTCGGTAGCCCGGGATGGTCGCCGTAGGTTGAACTCGACGCCGCGTATACGAAGCGCTTGACGCTGGCGTCGCGAGCGGCGACCAGCATGTTCAGGAAGCCGTCGATGTTCGTCGCGTTGGTGGTGATCGGGTCTTCAAGCGAACGCGGCACGGAGCCGAGCGCCGCCTGGTGCAGCACGTAATCGACGCCCGCGCAGGCCGTGC
>JAEHDA010000105.1 GCA_016880655.1 Rhodocyclaceae bacterium | reverse complement strand
CTCGCCGCCATTCCCGAGCCGCTGCGCCAGGCCGCCGCCGAGCCCTTCGGCGCCCGTGCGGTGATCTACGGCATGCTGCTCGATGCCGCGCCCGACATCCGCGCCCGACAGCAGGCGGTGCTGGCGGCGCAGGCGGATGCGGCGGTGGCGCAACTCTCGGCGCAGCTCGACGAATACCTGCCCGCATTGGCGGAGGCGGCGCGGCTGCCGCTGGCGGGGCTGGCCATGCCGACCTTGCGCACGCTGTCGTCGGAGCAGTACCGGCGCTTCCGGATCGTCGTCGCTGCCCTGATCGAAGCCGACAGCAAGGTGAGCATGAACGAATGGATGCTGCGGCACTTCCTGATGCGGCAGCTCGACGTGCACTTCGGCCTGCGGCCGCGCCCCAGGGCCGCCCATGGCCTGCTCGGCGACGTGAACCGGGAAGCCGGACTGGTCATCTCGCTGGTGGCGCACGCCGAGCACGGCGACGCCGCCGAAGCCGAACGAGCCTTCAAGGCCGGCCTCGCCGCCGTGGGCGCCACGGCCCTGAAGTTCGTGCCGCGCCAGGAGGTAAGTCTGGAGGGGCTGGACGAGGCCGTCGACAAACTGGCGGAACTCAAGCCGCTCTTGAAACCGCGCATCCTCAAGGCCTGCGCCGCCACGATCATGCACGACGGCAAGCCCACCGTTCGCGGCCAGGAACTGCTGCGCACCATCGCCGGCAGCCTGGACAGCCCGATGCCGCCGCTGGCCGGGCGAACGGTTCGCAGGGCCTGACGAAAGTCAGCCGTGGCGCGACCGGAGGAAATCCCCGCGGGAATACGCCACCCGCGGCCGTTCAGGCCCGGGCGGGGATGCTCTTGAGCAGTGCCTTTTCGATGGCGTTGTCGAAGAAGGAGAGCGTGCTGCCCGTGGAGGCTTGCGCGGAGGCGAGCTGGCGCTCGAGGATGCTTCGGGCGACGCTGATCGCGCAATCCCAGGCGGCGTTCATGAACAGCGGGGTGCCGAGTTCCGGGCTGATCCAGCACAGGCGGCCGCAGCGGATCGTGCCGTCGGGCATCACGAATTCCACCCAGTCACCGATGACCAGTTCGCGCACGAGGTCGCCGGTGATGCGGGCATCCGGGTTGACGGAGCGCACCGACTGGAGCGTGAGGCCGTTCGATTCGAGCGCGACCAGGATGTCGTGGTCGACCGTGTCGGTGGCGGCCGCGACCGGCGGCTGGGTTTCGGTGGCCTTGCCGCGGATGGCGGCGGCCTGTAGCGCGAAGCAGGCTTCGAGGAAGGGCGCGCGCTGTTCGGCGAGCACGCCGACGCGGTCCAGGCCGGCCTTGATGCGCGACAGCAGGCCGGGCACCAGTTGCCCGAGGCGATTGCGGTCTTCGGCTTCCGCCTTGGGCTGGATGCTCCAGAGCAGGTCGTCGAGCACGGCCGCGTCCTCGCGCCAGCGCGCGCCGCCCTGGCCGCCGTCGAGCCATGCGTCCGCCAATACCTTGGTCCAGTGCTCGCGCAGGAAATCGGCGACCACCCGCGGCGCCACGGCAAGCGTGCGCGAGGCGACCTGCCGCCAGGCGGTGCGCGCGGCGATGTCCTGTTCCTCCTGCACCTTGGCCAAGGCGATGAAGCCTTGCGCACTGCCCTGCAGGTCGTGGTTGCGGCGCGCCATGAAGCTTTCCAGTTCCGTGCCGTAGCGGACGAACACCTCGGTGTCGCGCTGGAATTCGGATTGCACGCCTGCGGCGATGCGCTGGATTTCCGCACAGACGGGATGCGCGGCGTCGACCTCCGGCCCGAGGCCGATGGTGGCCTGGCCCATGCCTTCCAGCAGCGCGCGCGCCGGGTGCTCGTAATCGGTGAAGAAGGTGGCGCCGAGGATCGCGGCCTTCAGCACGGGGATCTGCAAGCGCGCCACGGCCGCCTTGACGGCGCTCGACAGGCGCGCATCGTCGAACAATGCGTCGAACAGCGCGGCCAGCACGTCGAGCGCCACGGTATCCTGCGCCCGCAGGCGCGCCATCGCCTCGGTGGACTTGAGCGCGTTCAGCGCGTTTTCCGCCATGGTCTGCGCCGACCCGCCGAACAGGTCCGGCTGCGCCTGGGCCTGCCATTGGTCGAGCTGGCCCATGATCTGCTCGAAACGCGGTGCAGAATCGCCGCCGGCCACCGCCATGCCGCCACCGCCGCCCACTGCCGACCCGGCCGGTTGCAGTTTCGACAGCACGGCCTGTTGCAGGGCGGCCATCGCATCGCCCGCGCCACTGTCGCCGCTGCGCTTGTGGTGGCCGATCGGGTGCGACTCGCCCGCGCCAGGCTGCATCTTCGCCGGGGCGATCTGGTGGCGCACCAGCAATTCGGTCAGCTCCGCATACAGCAGCGGCAGCTCGCGCGCCAGTTGCGTTTCGATTTCGGCCAGGCGGGTCAGCGCGTGATGATGCGCGGCGTCGGTCGAACCGAACATCTCGGCCAGGGCGCGGCAGATCGCCTCGGGCGAAAGCGGGTCGTCGGCCACCCGCAGCGAGGGACGGTCGAGCAGGGTGACGAAGCGCTGGTGGAAACGATAGAGGAAACCCGAGCATTCGTCGCGCAGGTGTTTGGAGATGTCGCCCAGCCGGATCGACAGTTCGAGCTGGTTGTCGTCGACCAGCCTGATCTGCGATGCCGTCAGGCTGTTGGCCAGCGCGAAACCGCTGCGCGCGCCTTCGGTGGTCATCTGGTCCAGCAACTGGATCGCGCCGGCGCGCAGGGCCGCGACGCTGATCGGGGATTCGACGCCCGCGGCACGCACTGTCCTCTCGATGCGATCCAGGAACAACGCCCGGACTTCCGCGATCACGGCCGCCCGGTTCGGGGCGGTCTGGGCGGAAGCGGCTAAGGTGTCGGCTTGGGTCATGTCGCGGGTGGCGGGCTACTGGCGAGACTATACCAACTTGGCCGCAACTCTACGAAAGTCAGCCATCGCCGGACGCCGCCGTGCCCAGTCGCCACTTGCCGTCACCGGTGAGTTCCAGCACCTGCACGTGGAATTTCCGGATGGCGTCGCGGTGACTGACGCTGACCGGCGTCGTGCCGGCGGCGATCAACTCGCGGTAGAGGTCTTCCTCGTTGGCGGCGTCCAGCGCACTGGTCGCTTCGTCGAGCACGGCATAGCGCGGCCGGGTCAGCAGCACGCGGGCGAAGGCGAGGCGCTGCTGCTCGCCGATCGACAACACCTTTTCCCAGTCCCGTTCTGCGTCCAGGCCGCCGAGGCGGTCGGCCAGGCCCGGCAGGCGCACCCGTTCCAGCAGGCGCAGCAGGTCGGCGTCCTCGACCTCGCGCTCCGTGTTCGGATAAAGCAGCTGGCTGCGCAGCGTGCCGAGGATCATGTAGGGCTGTTGCGGCAGGAACAGGATGTCTTCCTGCGGCGGGCGGACGATGCGGCCGCCGCCCCGATACCACAGGCCGGCGATGGCGCGCAGCAGCGAGCTCTTGCCGGTGCCGCTCTCGCCCACGATCATCAGCCCCTGGCCCGGCTCGATGGCCAGCGAAAGATCCCGGACCAGGATGCGTTCGCCGCCCGGCGTGAGCAGGGTGACATGCTCCAGCGCCAGGCCGGCCCCCGCGACGGACTCGATCGCGCCGCCGTGCAGGCGCTGTCCCGGCGTCGCCGCAAGCACGCGCGAAAAGGTGCTCAGGCGATCGATGCCGGCCGCGAAGCGGCTCAGGCCCTCGAAGTTCTCGACGATGACGGAAATCGCACTGAGCACCGCCGCGAAGGCGCCGCCGGCCTGCACCGCCCGCCCGACTTCCAGTTCGCCGGACAGCACGTCGGAAGCGATGATGGCGCTGGGCAGGACGATGGTCAGCAGGCTGAAGGAATACTGGAAGAGGTTCAGGAACAGCTGGCTGCGGATCAGGCGGTTGTAGTTGTCGAAGGCCGCGGCGAAGCGCCGCCGGACTTGCTGCGACTCCTGCGCCTCGCCGCGATAGAAGGCTATCGGTTCGGCGTTCTCGCGGATGCGGACCATGCCGAAGCGGAAATCCGCTTCGCGCCTGAGCTGCATGAAGTTGAGGCCGAGCAACGGCTTGCCGAACACCGCGAGGGCGACCGTGGTGCCGAAGATGGCATAGAAGACCAGGAAGTACACCAGGTCGCGCGAGATCGACCAGAGCACGGTGCTGAAGGCGACCAGCTGCATGGTCGAACCGACCAGGATGAGCACGTAGTAGAGCGAGCGCTGGGTGAAGGTATTGATGTCCTCGGCGATCCGCTGGTCCGGATTGTCGATGGCGGCATTGGCATTCAGCTCGTAGTAATGCCGCTGGGTGAAATAGCTGTCGAGGAAGCGGTCCGTCAGCCAGCGCCGCCAGAGGATGCCGAGCTTGTCGCGCACGTAGAAGTAGAAGGCATAGATCGGCACCGCGGCGGCCAGCAGGACGAGGCAGTAGCGGATGGCCGTCCAGAAACGCTCCTCCTGCCGCGCCGCCAGCGCGGAAGTGAATTCGCCCGTCTGCTCGTTGAACAGCACGGCGAAGTGCGCCTGGCCGAGCAGCAGCAGCACCAGCAGCGCCAGCAGGCCCCAGGCCCGCCACCTCTGGTCGAGACGCCAGTAGGGCGCGGCAACGAACCAGAACCGTTGCCACAGGTGGCGATCGAATCCCTTCATGCCGGAAAGTCCTGCCACCTTCCCGCCCTGGCGACGGGCCAGTGCCACTTGGTCGATTTCGGCGGGCGGTTCGGGCCCATGGGAAAGATCCTCGCTGGATTCGGATGCAGATCGGCAGGAAGCGCCAGTCGCCAATTTAGGGCATTTCCCCGGCCTGCGGGGGCGCGGCGGAGCCTTGTCATTCCCCTTGGCCTATCCCAGAATGCGGCACTGCTCATGTTCGCGGGGCCGCAATGTCGCTACGTCGCCTGTCATCGATCGCTGTCGCCCTGTACGCCGGATACGTTGCCGCCGAACCGCCGACGATAGCCGTGGTCGTCAATCACAACCACAGCCGCCAGATCGCTTCGTTCAACGGCCCCCATTTCCACCGCTTCCCCAAAGGTACGATGCCGCAAGCCGGAGCGTGGCTGGGGCTCTACTGCGACAAGTCGGATTGCGAAATACGGGAAGCCGCGGTCACGGTCATGGGCGGCACGATTGCCAGCTGCAATGACGAGGAAGGCTATGCCGAGACGGTCTATGCCTCCGACAATCCGGTCGCGGTATTCAACGGCGTGAGCCTGCCCCTGGGCAAAGCGGCCACCGTGTTGCTGGCCAGGAAGGAACCATCCGCATCCCTGCACTTCTCGAAGCTCAAGAAGCTTGGCCATTGGCAGGTGCAACTCAATGGCAGGCTGTTGGGCATTTCCTGGGTCCGCATGCTGTCGAAATCTTCGGACGAATACCTGTACCGATACCATGTCGG
>JAEHDA010000104.1 GCA_016880655.1 Rhodocyclaceae bacterium | reverse complement strand
GCAACTTCGCCCTGGCCAGCCTGGAGTCGGGGCGGGAGCCGACCCCGGTCGCCGATCGCATCCTGGTGGTCGCCCGCGAGTTGCGATTGCGCGTAAGCCTCCAGCAACTGCTCGAAAGTCAGGGGCGGCAGGTCGCCGAGTGCGGCACCGGCAGCGAAGCAATCGCACTGCTGGAGAAGCGCGACGTCGCGCTGGTCCTGGTCGACCTCGATCTGCCGGACATGTTCGGCCTGGAAGTCCTCGAGTGGATCGGCAGCAACCGGATGCCAGTCAGCACCATCGTCATCAGCGGCGACGACCGCATCGACATCGCCATCCAGGCCCTGCGCTACGGGGCGATCGACTTCGTGCGCAAGCCTGCCGAAATGGGCCGTATCCGGCGGATGGTCGATAGCGCGTTGCAGCGGCGCCACCTCGACAGCCGTCACGCCGTGCTGCAATCGCGCGTCGAACAGTCGGAACGCCTGCATCGCTTCATGGTCGAGAACTCCCCTGACCTCATCTATACGCTCGACGAACGAGGCTGCTTCCTGTTCGTGAACGACCGCTTCGAATCCCTGCTGGGTTTCAGTCGCGACGAAGTGCTGGGCCAGCACTATTCGACGGTCGTGGTCGACGGCGATCGCGAAGGGGTGCGCTACATCTTCAACGAGCGGCGATGCGACAAGCGCGCCGCCGGCAATGTCGAGATCAAGTTGAAGACCCGGCACTGCCATGGCGCGCCCCGTTATGAGAACCGCTGTGTGGTGGCGATCCTGAGCGCCGTCGGCGTCTATGGCGATGGCGCCGATGGGCCCGGCAAACGGACGGGCGCCTTTCTCGGCACGTATGGCGTCGCCCGCGACATCACCGAGCGCAAGGTCGCCGAAGACACCATCAGCTTCCAGGCGCTTCACGACTCCCTGACCCAACTGCCCAACCGTCGCCTGTTCAAGGACCGCCTGGACCTTGCCATCACCCAGGCGCGCCGCAATGGCGGCATGGTCGGCGTGATGTTCATCGACCTGGATCGCCTCAAGCTGGTCAACGACACCTACGGACACGCCGGGGGCGACGAACTGCTGAGAAATGTGGCGCTGGCGTTGCGACGTTGCGTCCGGGCCAGCGATACCGTGGCGCGCCAGGGGGGCGACGAGTTCACCGTCCTGCTGTCGGAGCTGTCCGATGCCGACGATGCCGCGGTGATCGCCGGCAAGATCATCGAGGAACTGAATTCGCCGCTACAGATTGTCGGGCAGGACCTGCGCACCACCGCCAGCATCGGCATCGCCGTCTTCCCGCGCGACGGCGAGAGCGCCGAGGCGCTGGTGGCGCACGCGGACACCGCCATGTACAAGGTGAAGGCGAGTGGCCGCAACGCCTACCGCTTCTTCAGCGCCGAGATGGATGAATCGCACCATGAGCGGTTGAACCTCGAGAACGACCTGCGCCGCGCCATCCAGCGTTCCGAGTTCGAGCTCTACTTCCAGCCCCGCTACAGTGTCGGCCGCAACCGCATCGTCGGCATGGAGGCGCTGGTGCGCTGGCACCATCCGCAACTCGGCATGCTCAAGCCGGAAGGTTTCATCAACCTGGCCGAAGAGACCGGCCTGATTCGCTCCATCACCGATGCGGTGCTGGCGCAGGCCTGCGCGCAACTGGCGCGGTGGCGCGCTTCCGGCCACGCCGAACTGCGCATGTCCGTGAATGTGTCGCCGCAGGAGTTCGACCGCAACGACCTGGTCGAGCGGATCGCGACGCCGGTCGAGCGCAATCGACTGCCGGCCGACGCGCTGGAAATCGAAATCGCCGAGAACGTGCTGTCGCGCGACGTTCCCGCCGTGATCGAGCAGATGCGCCGGTTGCGCGAGCGCGGCGTGCGCATCGCCATCGACGATTTCGGCACCGGCAATTCGTCGTTGAACCACCTGCACCGCTTCCCGATCAACGCCCTCAAGCTCGACCAGTCGTTCGTGCGCGATCTCGACGAGCGCCACCGGACCTCGCCGATCGTCAGCGCCATCGTCGGCATCGCCGACGGCTTCGACCTGAAACTGCTGGCCGAAGGCGTCGAGACCGACGTCCAGCGCCTGCTGCTGCAAGACCTGGGCTGCGACGAAATGCAGGGCTTCCTGTTCAGCCAGCCGGTCCCGGCCGCGCAGGCGGCACTGCTGCTGGCGGCTGCCTGAGGCGGGCCCGATGCCGAATTCACGCGCGAACGGACAATTCGGGTCGCGTAGCGTGCTCGCGCTGCTGGGCGCATTGACGATCGCTGCCGCACCGGCCCGCGGCGCCGACACCCGGGACATCGAGGTCCAGGTCGCCGTCGACGGCGAGATCGTTCGCGTCGAGTCGTCGTTCGTCGTCAATGCCAGCCCGCAGGAAGTGTGGGCGGTGATGACCGACTTCGAGAATATGGAACGCTTCGTCTCCAATCTGAAATCGAGCACGGTCGTCGCCAGGAACGGCGATGTCGTCACGGTCCGGCAATCAGGGGAAGCCTCGTTCGCCTTGCTCAAGTTCACCTTCGAATCCATCCGCGAGTTGCGGCTGACGCCGCATACGCGAATCCAGTCGCGCATGATCAGCGGCAACATGAGACGATACGAAGGCGTCACGGATTTGTCGGCGGAAGGCTCCGGCACGCGAGTCCGGCTTCGTTCCGAGGCTGTTCCCGACAAGTGGATTCCCCCGCTCCTCGGACCGCGTTTCATCGCGCACGAAACCCGTGAGCAGCTTTCCGAATTCCGGGCGGAGATCCTGCGGCGCAAGTCGGCACCGTTGCGCTAGGTCACCCGTAACCTTTTGTTACCCTTCCGGTGTCGGATTGGCGGGACTTGCGGCAGTCGGTTGAACTATCATGGATCGAGACCGACCAAGGTTGAAAGATCGAGGAGTAGCGAAATGCTGAACCGGAACAT
>JAEHDA010000103.1 GCA_016880655.1 Rhodocyclaceae bacterium | reverse complement strand
CCCGTAACCTTTTGTTACCCTTCCGGTGTCGGATTGGCGGGACTTGCGGCAGTCGGTTGAACTATCATGGATCGAGACCGACCAAGGTTGAAAGATCGAGGAGTAGCGAAATGCTGAACCGGAACATTCTGATGATGGCGTTGGCTGTGGCGACGCTCGCCGGCTGTGCGTCGGCACCCCTCGGCCCGACGGTGGCCGTGATGCCGGCACCCAACAAGCCGCTGGAGGTGTTTGCCGCCGAGGAACAACAATGCCGTGACTACGCGGATCGCGCGGTCCATGGCCAGACCAGGGCATCCGACGACGCATCGGTCGGCAAGGCGGTGGTCGGAACCGCAGTCGGCGCAGTGGTCGGTGCGGCGGTCGGCGGACGCGAAGGTGCGGCCGTCGGCGCCGGCGGCGGCCTTCTGGTCGGCAGCGCTGCCGGTGCGGGACACGGCTCGATGTCCGAGCGACAGATCCAGCGCCGCTACGACGTCGCCTATCTCCAATGCATGTATTCGTTCGGCAACCAGATTCCCGGCCAATACGTGACGCGGCAGGCTTCGCCGCCCCCACCACCGCCTCCTCCGCCGCCACCGACCTCGTCGGGCAGCGCGCCGCCACCACCACCACCGCCTCCCCCACCCAAACAGTAGGCGACGCCCGATCGGCCGGGCAGGGATGGCAAGACCCTGACGTATAATGGCTACCCGCTCAATCTGCCCTCCTGCCGCCGCATGCAGCTTTTTGCCCTGGGGATCAATCACCACACCGCGCCGCTCGCCGTGCGCGAACAGGTGGCGTTCGACCTGGCGCGGCTGCCGCTGGCGCTGCATGACCTGTTGCGCGCCAAGCCCGTGCGCGAGGCCGCGATCCTCTCGACCTGCAACCGCACCGAGCTCTACTGCGCCGCCGACGAGCCCCAAGCCGCGGTCGAGTGGCTGGCCGAGTATCACTCGCTGACGCCCGGCCGCATCGAACCCTACGTCTATACCCATCCGCAGAAGAGCGCGGTACGGCACATGTTCCGCGTCGCCTCCGGCCTCGACTCGATGGTGCTCGGCGAGCCGCAGATCCTCGGCCAGATGAAGCAGGCCGCGCGCCTCGCCGAAGAGGCCGGCACGCTCGGCACGCTGCTCAACAAGCTGTTCCAGCGCACCTTCGCCGTGGCCAAGGAAGTGCGCTCGACCACGGCGATCGGCGCCAACATCGTCTCGATGGCCGCGGCGTCGGTGCATCTGTCGGCGCGCATTTTCGGCGACCTTTCGGACCAGAAGGTTCTGTTCATCGGCGCCGGCGAAATGATCGATCTTTGCGCGGCCCACTTTGCCGGCGAGAAGCCCAGGCGCCTGACCGTCGCCAACCGCACGCTGGAGAAGGCCGAGATCCTGGCCGCGCGCTTCAATGGCGATGCGATGCGCCTGGATGAGGTCGGCGAACGGCTGGCCGAGTACGACATCGTTGTCGCCTGCACCGCGAGCCCGCTGCCCATCGTCGGACTCGGCATGGTGAAGAGGGCGCTGAAGGAGCGCCGCCACAAGCCGATGGTGATGGTCGACCTGGCCGTGCCGCGCGACATCGAATCGGAAGTGGACAAGCTCGACGACGTATTTCTCTATTCGCTCGACGACCTCGGCCAGATCGTCGAACAGGGCCTCGAATCGCGCCAGGCGGCGGTGGTCGAGGCCGAGGCGATCATCGACGGGCAGGTGCATGATTTTCTCCAGTGGGTCGATGCGCGCGAGATCGTGCCGACCATTCGCGCCTTGCGCGACACAGCCGAGCGCGCGCGTCGCCACGAGGTCGATCACGCCCTGAAACTGCTGCGCCGTGGCGACGATCCCGCGCAGGTGCTGGAGGCGCTTTCGCGCGGGCTGACCAACAAGCTGATGCACGGCCCCACGCATGCGCTCAACCAGGCCGAGGGCGACGAGCGCAACCGCCTGTCCGAGCTGGTCTCCCGCATCTTCCATCTCCATCCCGGCGAGTAGCCGGGCCGTCGGTCGAAAGGTGGCGTGCCACCACGGCTGACTTTTGCCTATTGATCAGCGCACCATGAAATCCAGCATCCGCGACAAGCTCGAACAACTGACCCGCCGCAAGGAAGAACTCGACGCCATCCTGGGTGACGAGCAAGCGACGCGCGACATGGACAACTACCGCAGGCTGACGCGCGAGCATGCGGAAATCGATCCGGTCGTCGCGTTGTATGCGGCGTATCAGGGTGCGGAAGCGAACCTGGCGACGGCGCGCGAGATGCTCGGCGATCCGGAAATGAAGGAGATGGCGGAGGAGGAGATCGTCGCCGCCGACGCCGAGATCGCGCGCCTGGACGACGAGCTACAGAAGGCGCTGTTGCCGAAGGATCCCAACGACGAGCGCAACCTGTTCCTGGAAATCCGCGCCGGCACGGGCGGCGACGAGTCGGCGCTGTTCGCCGGCGACCTGTACCGCATGTACTCGCGCTATTCCGAGCGCCAGGGCTGGAAGGTCGAGCAGGTCTCGGCCAGCGAGTCCGACCTCGGCGGTTTTAAGGAAGTGATCGTGCGCATCGCCGGCAACGGCGCCTACTCGAAGCTCAAGTTCGAATCGGGCGGCCACCGCGTCCAGCGCGTGCCCGAGACCGAGGCGCAGGGCCGCATCCACACCTCGGCATGCACCGTCGCCGTGCTGCCCGAAGTCGACGAGGTCGGCGACGTGAACATCAACCCCGCCGACCTGCGCATCGACACCTTCCGGGCGTCGGGCGCGGGCGGCCAGCACATCAACAAGACCGACTCGGCGGTGCGCATCACCCACCTGCCGACCGGCATCGTCGTCGAATGCCAGGACGACCGCTCGCAGCACCGCAACAAGGCGCAGGCGATGAGCGTGCTGGCGGCGCGCATCAAGGACGTGCAGGTTCGCGAGCAGCAGCAGAAGATCGCCAGCGAGCGCAAGTCGCTGATCGGCAGCGGCGACCGCTCCGAGCGCATCCGCACCTACAACTTCCCGCAGGGGCGCGTCACCGACCATCGCATCAACCTGACGCTCTACAAGCTGGCGATGGTGATGGAGGGCGACCTGGATGAATTGATCGGCGCGCTCACCGCGGAGCATCAGGCCGAACTGCTGGCCTCGCTGGCCGAATGAAGCTGGGCGAGGCGATCGCCGGGGCGAGGAAGCTCATTCCCGTTGCCGAAGCGCGCCTGCTGCTCATGCACGTGGCCTCGGTCAGCGCGACCGAAATCGCAGCCCACCCGGAACGCGACCTGCCTTCCGCCAAACTGCCCGAGTTCATGTCGCTGGTGTCACGCCGCCTGGCCGGCGAGCCGATCGCCTATCTGCTCGGCCGCCGCGAGTTCTATGGCCGCGACTTCAATGTCACGCCGGCGGTGCTGATCCCGCGACCGGAGACCGAACTGCTGGTCGAGGTCGCGCTGAGAAAAGTCAGCCGTGGTGATACGCCACGTATCCTCGACCTCGGCGCCGGCAGCGGCTGCGTGGCGATCACACTGGCGCTGGAAATCGGCTGTGAAGTGACAGCGGTGGATGTATCACCGGAGGCGCTGGCCGTGGCGCGCGAGAACGCCGATCGGCTGGGAGCGCGGGTACGGTTCATCGAGAGCGACTGGTTTGCTGCGGTGGATGGGCAGTTCGACCTGATTGTCGGCAACCCGCCCTACGTCGCCGAGGGCGATCCGCATCTGTCCGAAGGCGACCTGCGTTTCGAGCCGGTGGGGGCGCTGGCCAGCGGCGACGGGCTGGATGCGATCCGCCGCATCCTCGCCGAAGCACCTCGGCATCTGGTTCCGGGCGGCTGGTTGCTCCTTGAGCATGGCTACGACCAGGCCGAGGCGCTGCGGGTGCTGCTGGAACAGGCGGGCTTCGGAGCCATCGAGCAGCACCATGATCTGGCGGGGATCATCCGGGTTTCCGGCGGGGTTTGGCTGGGGCATTGACAGCAATTAATAACCGACTAAAATGGTCGGACAATTAATGAAT
>JAEHDA010000102.1 GCA_016880655.1 Rhodocyclaceae bacterium | reverse complement strand
TCAGCCAGCTCGATCTGCTGGTTTCCGATCTTCAGAACGCCGTGATGAAGACCCGTATGCAGCCGATCGGCCGGCTGTTCCAGAAATACCCCCGGATTGCACGGGATCTTGCTCGCGGTTTGGGAAAGGACGTTGAACTCGTTTTGTCTGGTGAAGAAACCGAAATCGACAAGACGATGATTGAGGATCTTTCCGATCCGATCATCCACCTGATCCGTAATGCCGTCGATCATGGCGTTGAGACGCCTGCGGAACGCCTTGCCGGTCACAAGCCCGAGAAGTCGGAGGTGCGTTTGGAAGCGCGCCAGGAAGGCGACCACATCGTCTTGGTCGTCGCCGACGATGGGCGGGGCATGAATGCCGAGAGACTTCGCGCCAAGGCGCTCGAGAAGGGCCTCATCACCGACGAAGAGGCCAATACCATGGACGAACGCCAGAGCTTCAATCTGGTGTTCCTGCCAGGGTTCTCGACCAAGGACGTGGCTTCCGATGTGTCCGGGCGCGGTGTGGGCATGGATGTCGTCAAGACCAACATTCACAAGCTCAATGGTTCGATCGACATCCGCTCGGTCCCCGGCAAGGGAACAACTTTCACCATCTCGCTGCCGCTGACGCTGGCGATTCTGCCGGTTTTGCTGGTACGGCTTGGCGATCAGCCTTTCGCTGTTCCATTGTCGATGGTGCGAGAAATCCTGACTATCCAAGTCGCCTCCGTTCAGGAAGTTGGGGGGCGTGCCACGATGGTGGTGCGCGGCGAGGTGATGCCGATCTATCCCTTGTCGCATCTGCTCGGCTGGAACGTGGAACGGGTGCCCGAGTACGGAGTGCTCATGCAAACGGCAGAAAGCATATTCATCTTGGCGATCGACGGTTTCATGGGGCGCGAGGATGCTGTCATCAAGTCGCTCGACGACTTCCGACCCAAAGGCGTTGCCGGAGTCACGACCTTGTCCAACGGGCAGATTGTCCTTATTCTCGATATGAAGGAACTGCTCGGCTCCCTCGGCGACGCCCGTGGCGTGCCGCGATTGGCGTTTCTGCCACCTGATTCGCTCGCAGCCTGAAATAGGCGCTTAATGCCACTCTGATCAGCCAATGACCTCCCTCCATGGCGGCAATAATTGCCGCCATGGAGGCAAAACGTCTTGGCTGAGGAGAGCGACCTTGAGCGAACCGAATCGCCATCGGCTCGGCGTCTGGACAAGGCGCGTTCCGAAGGACGAGTGCCGCAATCGCGTGAACTCACGGCTTTCATGGTATTGGCAGCCGCGACAGGCGGCTTCTGGATTCTTGGCGGTTGGATGGCACAACAGGCCGGCGGGATCCTTAGGCACGGACTCTCATTCGAGCGCAGCGCAGCTTTTGATCGGAATGTGCTGACGGCCTCGTTCGCTTCCCTTTCGTGGGAGGCATTGATCCTCGCGGCACCGATGTTTCTGTTGACGGCAGTAGCAGCTCTGGTTCCGCCATTTGCCCTCGGCGGATGGACGTTCGCGCCAGAGGCCATGGCGCCGAATTTCAGCCGAATGGATCCCGTCAAGGGCGTGCAAAGGATGTTTTCTTGGCACAGCTTCGGCGAACTGGTCAAGGCGATCCTGAAGGCGCTGCTCATCGGGGGCGTCGTCTATTGGATGGTACTTCGCCAGCAAGACCAGCTGTTCGCGCTCATTCTACAGTCCGTAGAGCCGGCACTGGCCTCATTCGGGCACATGATCGTGTTTGCGATGATTGGCTTGGTGGCCGGACTGGCTGTCATTGCGGCAATGGACGTGCCATTTCAGCTTTGGCGGTACTACGCCGGTCTGCGCATGACCAAAGAGGAACTACGGCAAGAAATGAAGGAGATGGAAGGCGATCCTCAACTGAAGGCCAGAATTCGAAGCCAACAGCGGGAAATGGCGCGCAAGCGGATGATGGCGGAAGTGCCGAAGGCCGACGTCGTGGTGACCAATCCGACCCACTTTGCCGTTGCTCTGAAATATGACCGGGATCGTATGGGCGCTCCGCAGGTCGTGGCGAAAGGGATGAATCTGGTTGCGCAGAAGATCCGCGACCTCGCGGCGGCGAACAAGGTACCCGTGATGGAGGCGCCGCCCCTTGCTCGTGCCCTCTATCGGCACACCGACATCGGCGATCAGGTACCGGCGGCACTTTACACAGCGGTTGCCGAAGTCCTCGCCTATATATATCAGTTGAATCAATTTCTTGCCGCCGGCACAAGTGCCATGCCGCCGCAACCGCCGACTGCCATTGCGGTTCCGGACGGGATGGATCCGGGTGAGATTGCCGGAGTGGCAGCATGAACGGGACAGCAGCCCTGTCGATGCTGTTCAATCGCGGCAACTTGATGGCGCTGGTTGCGCCGGGCCTGATCATTGTCATCTTGTCGATGATGGTGCTACCGTTGCCGGCCTTTGCTCTCGATTTGTTCTTCACGTTCAATATTGCCTTGGCAGTAATGGTGCTGTTGGTGGCCATGTACAACAAGAAGCCGCTCGACTTCTCCATTTTTCCGAGCGTGTTGCTGGTCACGACTTTGCTGCGCCTCTCGCTGAACGTCGCGTCAACCAGAATCGTCCTGCTTCAGGGGCATACCGGCCCCGATGCTGCCGGCAAGGTTATCGAGGCCTTCGGACACTTCTTGGTGGGTGGAAATTACGCAGTCGGCATTGTCGTCTTCATCATCCTGACGGTAATCAATTTCGTCGTCATCACCAAGGGCGCCGGGCGCATCGCCGAAGTATCGGCGCGGTTTACACTCGACGCGATGCCCGGCAAGCAGATGGCGATCGATGCCGATCTCAACGCAGGCCTCATCGGCGAGGATGAGGCGCGAAAGCGGCGCAGCACGATTTCCCAGGAAGCGGATTTCTATGGCGCCATGGATGGCGCATCGAAGTTCGTGCGTGGCGATGCGGTGGCGGGAATACTGATTCTGGTCATCAACATAGTCGGCGGCTTGATCGTCGGAATTCTTCAGCACGATATGGAGGCAGGGCAGGCAGCGAGAAACTACACGCTGCTGACGATCGGCGATGGATTGGTGGCCCAGATTCCGGCACTGATCATCTCGACGGCCGCCGGTCTGGTGGTGACGCGCGTTGGCGACGCGGATGGCGACATCGGTCAGCAGTTCGTCGGACAACTGTTCAACAACCCGACTGTGATGATGCTTACGGCAGGTATTCTTGGTGTTCTCGGTCTTATTCCCGGTATGCCGCACTTCGTCTTTCTTCTCCTGGCGGCCGGGATCGGCTCCTTGGCATGGTGGACGTTGCAACGTCAGCAGGCCAGGCAGGCCCAGGAGGCGACAGTCGCACCACCGCCGATGCCCACCGAATCGCAGGACGCCAGTTGGGCCGACGTTGCTCCTGTTGACGTGCTGGGCCTGGAAGTTGGCTATCGTCTGATCCCGCTGGTCGACCGGAACCAGGATGGCGAGTTGCTGAAACGTATACGCGGCTTGCGAAAGAAGTTTGCTCAGGAGGTTGGCTTTCTCTCAGCCCCGGTGCATATTCGCGACAACCTTGAGCTAAAGCCGAATGCCTACCGCATTGCCCTGAAGGGGGTGGAAATCGGGAGTGGCGAGGCATATCCGGGTTTGTTTCTGGCGATCAACCCTGGCCGGGTCAGCGGCACCCTTCCGGGCAATCCGACCAAGGACCCTGCCTTTGGGCTGCCAGCAGTCTGGATCGAGGCGCCGCTGCGCGATCGTGCTCATGCGATGGGCTATACGGTGGTCGATGCCAGCACGGTGGTGGCGACTCATCTCAATCACCTGATCCTGTCCAACGCCGCGGAGTTGCTCGGTCGCCAGGAGACGCAACAGCTGCTCGATCACATTGCGAAGGACGCACCCAAGCTGGTGGAAGATCTCGTTCCCAAGTTGCTGCCGCTGGCGACTGTGCAGCGCGTCCTACAGAACCTGCTGGACGAGGGGGTCAACATTCGGGATACCCGGACGATCATCGACGTGCTCGCCGAATACGCCGCCCGGAGCCAGGATGCGGTCGAACTCACCACTCAGGTACGAACTGCCTTGGGTCGCGCGATTGTTCAGCAAATCTATCCTGGCGGCACCGATATGCAGGTGATGGCTCTCGAGCCCGGGCTTGAACGTCTGCTGGGGCAGGCGGTGCACGGTGCCGGTGGGGATGGTTCCGGCATCGAGCCGGGGCTTGCCGACACGCTGTTGAGAGAAACGGTCGCAGCGGCTCAGCGACAGGAGGCCCTCGGCCTGCCGGCGGTTCTGCTTGTACCAGGATCATTGCGCTGGCTGTTATCGCGTTTCCTGCGCCGCGCGTGGCCCGCACTCAAGGTGCTTGCCAATGCCGAGGTTCCCGAGGCAAGAACCATCAAGGTCACGACCGTAATTGGAGCTAAGACATGACCGTAAAACGTTTTACTTCCCCAACGGCTCGCGAGGCACTACGCCGCGTTAAGGACGAGCTGGGCCTCGATGCCGTTGTCGTCGCCAACAAGGCGGTTCCTGGAGGCGTCGAGATTACGGCAATGTCCGCAGACAGCCTCGATGCACTTTCTGACTCGGCGGTTTCTCGTCACCAGTTCGACCGACCAGCCGTTCCCGCAGTGACCGCAATGGAAGACGATGACGGCGACTATACGGTCAGCCTCTCGACGAAGGCCCACTCGCAGGTGCCGTTCCGCGCTTGGCAACCTGCATCGGCAGGTGTCCAGCCAAATGCCAACGGCAGACCGGGCTTGCGGCCATTGCCTTCGCGAACTGAGGAGACAAGCAAAGTCGTTTCGCGGTCGATGGCCCAGAACCAACCGGTCACGCCTGTCGGGAGTGGCATCGGTGCCAAGGTCGCGGCCAACGTACCGGAGC
>JAEHDA010000011.1 GCA_016880655.1 Rhodocyclaceae bacterium | reverse complement strand
GGCTCGGCATCAACGTCATCGGCCGGCACACGGCGCTCGGCGACTCCTTCGTGACCGGCGAAGTGTTCCTGAAGATGGTCGGGCTGCTCGATGAAATGGGCATCCACACCCTGCGCGAGGCGCTCGATGCGGCGCAGAAGACCTATCTTGCGCGGGTGAAGTACTAGCCGGACCGGGACGGATCGTGAGCGTCGCCCCGTCGCTGATGCCGCTTGCCGCCGAGGTCGACGACCTGGCGCGGCGCATCGATGCCGCGCCGGAAATCGATGTGCTGGCTGCGCTCGCCCCGGAGACGCGGGGTCTGGCGGTCGAACTGATCGAGCAGGATGCCGGCGCGGGCATCCTGACCCAGGTGTTGTCCGGGCTCAACGACCGCCTGACCCGCCGCATCATCGCGCTGGTCGTGCCGCGCCATCGCCTGCCCGCGGCCGGCTGGTGCTGGCTGACCATGGGCTCGGAAGGGCGCGGCGAGCAGACCTTCGTCACCGACCAGGACAACGGCCTCGTCTTCAGCGCCGCCGACCATGCCGAAGCGCGCATGCTGCGGCCCCTGTTCCTCGCCATGGCCCGGGAGACCAACGGCGCGCTCGACGCCTGCGGCATCCCGCTCTGCAAGGGCGGCATCATGGCCGGCAACGAACAGTGGTGCCTGTCGGTCGAGGAATGGCAGCGGCACTTCAGCGCCTGGATACTCACGCCCGAGCCCGAGGCGCTGCTCAACGCCACCATCTTCTTCGACTTCCGTCCGCAGTACGGCGACGAGTCGCTGGCGCTGGCCTTGCGCCAGCATCTGCAACGGCTGGCGCCGCAGGCGGCCGGCTTCCTGCACATGATGGCGACCAATGCCGTGGCGGTTGCCCCGCCGCTTGGCCGGCTGCGCGACTTCGTCAGCGAAGAGGGCCAGCAGGGCCGGGTCGACTTGAAGAAGTACGGTTCCCGCCTGTTCGTCGATGCCGCGCGCGTGTTCGCGCTTTCCGCAGGCATCGCGCCCGTGGGCACCGTGGCGCGGCTGCAAGAGTCAGTCGTGGCGACACGCCTCAACGGGCAGGACGTGGCGGCCGCGGTGCTCGCCTTCCGCCACCTGCAACGCATTCGCCTGCTCGACCAGCATCGCCAGATGGCGGCCGGCCGGGCGCCGGACAATCTCCTGGTGACCGACAGCCTCAATACGCTGGACCGGCGCATCCTGGTCGAGAGCCTGAAGCAGGCGAGGCGCCTGCAACTGGCGTTGCAGCAGACCTTCCGCCTGGAAGGCCTATAATTCTTCGCGCATTGCGCCCGGCCCGGGCGGTCCTTTCCAAGATCTCATCATGGCCAACGTTCGTCAGACCCTGCACAGCCAGCTGGCTGCGCTCATCCGCCACAAGCCGATCACGGTAACCCCCGATGCCACCCTGCGCGAAGCCGTGCAGGCGATGTCCGAGCACCGCATCGGTTCCATCATCGTCGTCGAGCCGGAAAGCGGCCGGCCGATCGGCATCTTCACATTGCGCGACCTGCTGCACCGGGTCGCCGCCAAGAGCTGCGACCTCGACCAGATGGTGATGTCGGTGATGAGCGATTCGGGCCTGCTGATGCTCAACTGGCGCGGCACCGCCTACCAGGCGGCGCTGGTCATGGCGCGCCACGGCGTGCACCACGTCATCGTCGTCGATGCCTCGGAGCGTCTGGTCGGGATCATCTCGCAGGAAGACATCTACGAACTGCAAAGCGGGGGCGGCAAGGCGATCTCCGGTGCGATTCGCACCGCGCGCGACATGGAAGGCCTGATCGCTGCCGCCGAGGACATCCGCAGGCTCGCCGAGCGCTCGCTCGACGAGGGCGCGGCGG
>JAEHDA010000101.1 GCA_016880655.1 Rhodocyclaceae bacterium | reverse complement strand
GCTGTGCGGCCTCAACTTTGTCCAGCGTGTGAATGTCGAAGCGATGGTGGATGGTCGCCAGCTTCGCCTTCACAATGCGCGTGGTATGGCGGATCAGGTAGTTGCGGCGCGGGTCGAGCGGCGCTTCGGACAGCCAGCAGAGGTCGGCGCGCAGTTCGGTGACGATACGTGGCGTGTTGCCACGGCTGACTATTTGATCGCCCCGCGAGATGTCGATTTCGTCTTCCAGCAGCAGTGTCACCGACTGCCCGGCGACGGCGCGCTCGAACAATTGGCAGCCGAGGTGTAGGGCCTCGACGCGCGTCGTGCGCCCGGCCGGCAGGAGGGCAACTTCGTCGCCAACGGCGATTTCGCCCGACTCGATTCGGCCCATGTAGCCGCGGTAGTCGTGCAGCGCCGGGTCGGTCGATTGCTGCGGCCGGCAGACGTACTGCACCGGAAAGCGGAAGGGCTCGCCAATGTCGGTAATGTCGGAATGCGCGACCGGGGCGCTCTCCAGGATCTCCAGCAGCGTCGGCCCCTCGTACCAGGCCAGCCGCTCGCCGCGCTCGACCACCATGTCGCCATTGACGGCGGACATCGGCACGAAGCGCACATCGCCGATGCCGGCGCGCATCGCGAAGTGAAGGTACTCGGTCTCGATGCTGCGGAAGGTGGCCTCGTCGTAGCCGACCAGGTCCATCTTGTTCACCGCCACCACCAGGTGCTCGATGCCCATCATGTGCGCGAGTTTTGAGTGGCGTCGCGTCTGCGGCAGCACGCCGCGCCGCGCGTCGATGAGGATGATCGCCAGGTCTGCCGTCGAGGCGGCGGTGACCATGTTGCGCGTGTACTGCTCGTGGCCGGGGGCGTCGGCGATGATGTACTTGCGCGTGCCGGTGGTGAAGTAGCGGTAGGCGACGTCGATGGTGATGCCCTGCTCGCGCTCGGCCTGCAGGCCGTCGGTGAGCAGCGAGAGGTCGGCGGCGGTGAGGCCGCGCTTCGCGGAAGTCTTCTCGATGGCGTGCAGGGTATCGGCGAGGATGGCTTTGGTGTCGTAGAGCAGGCGGCCGATCAGCGTGCTCTTGCCGTCGTCCACGCTGCCGCAGGTCAGGAAGCGCAGCAGGCCGTGGTCGACATCGTCCTCGAATTCCGGAATGTGCTCGATCGCGCTCATCAAAAGTAGCCTTCCTTCTTGCGTTGTTCCATGGCGGCCTCGGAGGCCTGGTCGTCCAGGCGCGTCGCGCCGCGTTCGGTGATGGTGCTGACGGCGGTTTCGGCGATGATCTGCGCGACGGTGTTGGCGGTCGATTCGACCGGCGCGGTGCAGGTGATGTCGCCGACGGTGCGAAAGCGCACGGAGATTTCCTCGATCGCGTCGCCGTCCTTCGCGGGGGTAAGCGGCGTCACCGGCTGCAGTAGCCCGTTCCTCCTCACGACCTGACGACGATGCGCGAAGTAGATCGACGGCAGTTCCAGCCCTTCGCGCTCGATGTACTGCCAGACGTCGAGTTCGGTCCAGTTCGAGATCGGAAAGGCGCGGATGTTCTCGCCCTTGTGCACGCGAGCGTTGTAGAGGTCCCAGAGTTCCGGCCGCTGGTTCTTCGGGTCCCATTGGCCGAAGCTGTCGCGGAAGCTGAACACGCGTTCCTTGGCGCGCGCCTTCTCCTCGTCGCGGCGCGCGCCGCCGATGCAGGCGTCGAATTGGAATTCCTCGATTGCTTCCAGCAGCGTCACCGACTGGTGCTTGTTGCGCGACTCGGTCGGCGACTTCAGCACCACCGTGCCGCGCGCCATCGAGTCTTCCACCGAGCGCACGATCAGCCGCTCACCCAGCTCGGCAGCGCGGCGGTCGCGGAAGGCAAACACCTCGGGATAGTTGTGGCCGGTGTCGACGTGCAGCAACGGAAAGGGGAAGCGGCCGGGCCGGAAGGCTTTCTCGGCCAGGCGTAGCAGGCAGATCGAATCCTTGCCGCCCGAGAACAGCAGCGCCGGGTTGGCGCACTGGCCGGCCACCTCGCGCAGGATGTGGATGGCCTCGGCTTCCAGCAAGTCGAGGTGCGTCAGGGTGCGCGTTCGTACCAGCATGCTTCAGGTTCCCGTCTTTCGTTTCAGCTGGCCGTCGACCACGTGCAGTCCGCACTCCTTGGTCTCCGGACTCTCCCACCACCAGCGTCCCGCCCGCACGTCCTCGCCGGGCTGGATGGCGCGCGTGCAGGGCGTGCAGCCGATGCTCGGGAAGCCGCGGTCGTGCAGCTTGTTGTAGGGCACCTCGTTGGCGCGGATGTAGGCCCAGACCTCGCGCTCGCTCCAGTCGATCAGCGGATTCACCTTGACGAGGTCGAAGGCCTCGTCGTGGGCGAGCGGCTTGAGGCCGACGCGGGTAGCCGCCTGTTCGGCGCGCAGGCCGGTGACCCAGGCGCGTCTGCCGTCGAGTGCGCGCTTCAGCGGTTCGACCTTGCGCACGTGGCAGCAAGCCTTGCGGCTGTCGATCGAGTTGTGGAAGCCGTTGATGC
>JAEHDA010000100.1 GCA_016880655.1 Rhodocyclaceae bacterium | reverse complement strand
TCAGTCGTAGTGCAGCAGGCCGTGGCCCATCACGGGCGTGCGGCCGGCGATCAGGTCGGTAAGGAATTTCCAGATGGCGTCCGCGGGCGGCGGGCAGCCGGGCAGGAAGTAGTCGATCTTCACCACTTCGTGGATCGGGTGCACCTTGTCCAGCGGCAGCGGCAGTTCCGGGTCGTTGGGTATCTTGCTGCCGCGCGCCAGGCCGCCTTCGGTTTCGTATACCTCTTCCAGGATGTCGCGCAGGTCGAGGTGGTTGCGCTGCGCGGGCAGGCCGCCATTGACCGCGCAGGCGCCGACCGCGACGAGGATCTTGCAGTTCTTTCGGAACTCGCGCAGCACGTGCACGTTCTCCGCGTTGCAGACGCCGCCTTCGACCAGGCCCAGATCGCAGGGACCGCAGTGCTTGATGTCGGTGATCGGCGAGCGGTCGAACTCCACCAGTTCGACCAGTTTCAGGATGCGCTCGTCGATGTCGAGGAAGGACATGTGGCAGCCGAAGCAGCCGGCCAGGCTGGTGGTGGCGACCCGCAGTTTGCGGTTCGGCGCGTTCATCGGACTTTCTCCTTCGTGGCGGGCGTCACCGGCATGAAGCGCTCGACCTGCTCGGTGATCGGCTTCAGGTCGTAGGTGCGCTTGCCGATCGGCACCGCGAAGCCGCGCCGCTTCCTCAGGATCACGCCGACCGGACAAACCTCGGCCGCCTTGTCGGTCGGCGCAAAGTCAGTATCGGCGAGACGCCCCGATTCGGCATTGACGATCAGGTGTTTCTTCATGCCGCGGCCGGACAGGGCGAAGACGTTCTTCTGGTCGACCTCGGCGCTGGCGCGGATGCACAGTTCGCACAGGATGCAGCGGTTGAAGTCGAGCAGCATGTCAGGATGCGAAGCATCGACCGGCCGGTCCGGGAAGAAGTGGGTGAAGTGCGGCGTCATCACGCCCAGCGCGTAGCCGAGCGCCTGCAATTTGCAGTTGCCGCTCTTCTCGCAGGACGGGCAGAAATGGTTGCCTTCGACGAGCAGCATCTGTATGAGCATGCGCCGCTTGTCGTTGATCTCCGCGGTGTCGCTTTCGACCTCCATGCCCGTTGCGGCGGGCAGAGTGCAAGAGGTGGCAGGGCGGCCGTTAACCTTCATCGTGCACAGTTTGCAACTGCCGTGCGGGCGGAACTCGGGGTGATAGCAGAGGTGCGGAACGAAGACGCCCGCGGCCAGCGCCGCCTGCATCACGGTCTGGCCCGGCTCGAATGGAATTTCACGGCCGTCGAGGGTGAAGGTGCCGCTCATTCTGCGTTCTCCAGGTGGGCGGCCAGGTCGTCGCGGCCGGTCATCTGGCGCGCCTGCGCCAGCGCGCCGTCGAGATCGAAGGCCGGTTCGAAGTCGAGACTCTTCAGGCGTCGCTCATAGGCCGGACGGAACTTCTCGATCGTGTCGAGCAGGGGATGGGGCGCCGTGTGGCCGAGTCCGCAATGCGCGGCCATTTGCAGCACGCGGGATACCTGGAAGATCTCGCTGATGTCGGCCTGGGTGCCGTGGCCGTCGCCGATCTTGTCCATCAGGTTCTTCAGTATCGTCGTGCCGACCCGGCAGGGCGTGCAGAAGCCGCAGGACTCGTGGGCGAAGAACTGGGCGAAGTTGCGCGCCACCTCGAACATGTCGCGGCTGCGGTCGAAGACCATGAAGGCGCCCGCGGTCGGAATGTCCTCGAAGGCGATGCGCCGGCCGAATTCGTTGTCGGCGACGCAGATGCCGGATGGCCCCGAGACCTGCACGGCCTGGGTTTCCACGGCGCCGGCATCGGCCAGCACATCGGCGATGGTCACGCCGAATGGGTATTCGTAGATGCCCGGACGGGCGACATCGCCTGACACCGACAGCAGCTTGGTGCCTGCCGACTTCGCGGTGCCGATGCCGCGATACCAATCGCCGCCCTTGGCGGCGATCAGCGCGGCGGCGGCGAAGGTCTCGACGTTGTTCACCACCGTCGGTTTGCCGAGGAAGCCGGCCGTGACCGGGTAGGGCGGCCGATTGCGCGGCACGCCGCGCTTGCCTTCCAGGGACTCGATCAGCGCCGACTCCTCGCCGCAGACGTAGGCGCCGGCGCCGAGGTGGACCTCGATGTCGAAGTCGAAACCGCGCCGGCCAAGGATGTCGGCACCAAGCAGGCCCGCATCGCGGCGTGTCGCCAGGACTGACTTCAACGGCTCGAGCAGATAACGGTACTCGCCGCGCAGATAGAGGTAGCCCTTTCTTGCGCCGATCGCGTAGGCGGCGACCGTCATGCCTTCGAACACCAGGTCGGCCTGGCGGGTCAGCAGCACCCGGTCCTTGAAGGTGCCCGGTTCGCCTTCGTCGGCATTGCAGACCACGTAGCGCTCGTCGCCCGGCGCGTCGCGGCAGGCTTCCCACTTGAGGCCCGCGGCGAAGCCGGCGCCGCCGCGGCCGCGCAGACCGGACTTCTTGATTTCGTCCAGCACTGCGGTCGGATCGGGCGTCCGGGCCTGCAAGGCCTCACCCGGCTTCATTGCGTTGTTCAGAAGGATATCGGCGCGGCGTACGTTGTCCTGGATGCGGAACCATTCGGCCGGCCACTCCGCAACCGGAACTTCCGCTCGGATGAGGTCGGCCATCTGCGCCACCCTTTCGGGGTTCATGCGCGTCACCGCGCGGTAGTTCACCAACACGGCGGGTCCCTGGTCGCACATGCCGGTGCATGAGGTGGTGTCGACCGAGACGAGCCCGTCCTCGGAAACCCGCCCCGGCTCCAGCCAGAGTTTCCGGCACATGGCCTGCATCAGGTCTCGGTTGCCGAGCATGCGGTCGGTGACGTTGTCGCTCCAGAGCACCCGGTAGCGGCCCAACGGCTGGGTGTGGAAGAAGCTGTAGAAGCCTGCCGTGCCCTCCACCTTGGCGCGTGGCCAGCCGACGCCCTTGGCGATGGCGGTGATGGTTTCCGGGGACAGCCAACCCAAGGCTTCCTGCGTTTCCCGCAGAATCTGCATCAGGCGCGTGCCGTCATGTCGGTGACGATCAAGAACTTGCGTCAGAACTCTGGACCAGGCGTCCGACATACGAATCTCCGGATGTTGCAATGCAATACCAAGTCTAGCAGCCTGTTGGCTCGTCTTGCGATGATGGCGTCAGGTATTCGCAAGGACTTGCGGTTTCGGACCTGGCTCGCAGCTCTCGTGCCAATGTCGCTGTCAGATTGCTAATCACCACGGGCCGCATAGCGGAAAGCAAGCTTCCGATTTTTGCATGGTGACCGAACGCCGATCATTCTGATAACCCATTAATTGAATATGGGTTTTACTCTGAGCATCGGGGTTGGCACGAAACTTGGTAATAGCGAGCTGGCCGACGTGGTGCAAGAGCGTCGGAAGTAGCGTGGTGCCGGGCGCGCCACATCAATTAATTATATGAATTCATGGATTGTCGCTTATGTCCATATGCGGTGACCTTATGACGCAGATCAAAGCCAGCGGTGTCGATTTCACCAATGCTACTGCGCTAACAAGAATCCTAACGTTACACGCTGTCAGAGGAGGGTGAGATGGGGCAAAGTTTCCTTCATGAAGCAGACCGCGCTGCGGAAGCCATCGAGCGTCGGCTGGGTATCTCCCGGCGGGAATTCCTGCAACTCTGTGCCGCTACGGCGGGCACGCTGGGTCTGCCGACGGGCGCCGAGGCGGCGATCGCCAAGGCGGTGGAGAAGGCCAAGCGGCCATCGGTAATCTGGCTGCACTTCCAGGAATGTACCGGCTGTTCCGAGTCGCTGTTGCGCGCCGAGCATCCGACGCTGGAAAAGCTGATCCTCGACGTCATTTCGCTCGACTACCACGAGACCCTGATGGCCGCTGCCGGCCACCAGGCCGAGAAGGCGCGCAAGGACGCCATGGCTGCCAACAAGGGCAAGTACATCCTGGTCGTCGAAGGCGCCATTCCGACCAAGCAGAACGGCATCTACTGCAAGGTCGGCGGCCATACCGCGATCGACCTGGTCAAGGAATGCGCGGCCGATGCCGCAGCGGTGATCGCGATCGGTTCCTGCGCATCCTGGGGTGGCATGCCCTCGACGATTCCCTCGATTTCCGGCGCGGATTCCAGTCCGACCGGTTCCTCCGGCGTAGCCGACGTTCTCGGCAAGCCGGTTGTCGCGATTCCCGGTTGCCCGCCCAACCCCTACAACTTCCTGGCCACGGCGGTGCATTTCCTGACCTTCGGCAAGCTGCCGCCCACCGACAAGCTCGGCCGGCCGTTGTTCGCCTACGGCCGCCTGGTGCACGAGAACTGCGAGCGTCGCGCCCACTTCGACGCCGGCCGTTTCGCCATGGAATTCGGTGACGAGGGCCATCGCAAGGGCTACTGCCTGTACAAGCTCGGTTGCAAGGGCCCGGAGACCTACGCCAATTGCCCGACCATCGGCTTTGGCGATGCCGGCGAGGGCAACTGGCCGGTTGGTTGCGGTCACCCCTGTATCGGCTGCACCGAAAAGGGAGTTGGCTTCAGCAAGCCGATCCATTCCTTGTCCAAGGTGCTCAACGTTTCGCCGCCGCAGCAGTACGCGCGCATCGTCGAGGAGCAGGGTCGGGGCGCTACCTTCGCTTCCGCCGCGGCGGTCGCGGCGCTGGCTGGCGCGGCTGCGGGTGGCGCGGCGATGATCGCGCGCAACCTGGGTCTGTCGCACAAGGCCGAGGAGCTCGAGAAGGCACAGAACAAGGCCAAGAACACCCAAGCGGAGGCTTGACATGTCATCCCGTCGCGATTTCCTGAAGGGTTTCCTGGCCAGCGGCACGGCGCTGGCGGCCGGCACGGCCGCCCTGCCGGTTGCGGCCCGCGAGACCCATGGCCGGCCCCCCGAGGCGCTTGGCCTGCTCTACGACGCAACGCTGTGCATCGGCTGCAAGGCTTGCATGGCGGCCTGCAAGGAAGCCAACCATAATCCGCCCGAGTTCAGCACCGTCGACCCGCTCTGGGACACGCCGCTCGATACTTCGGGCCATACCTTCAACATCATCAAGATGTACCGCAGCGGCACCATGGAGACCAAGGACGCCGAGCAGAACGGCTATTCCTTCATGAAGGTGTCGTGCATGCACTGCGCCGACCCCTCGTGCGTCTCGGCCTGTCCGGTCTCGGCGATGACCAAGGATCCGGTCACCGGTGTCGTCGGCTACGATCCCGGCAAGTGCATCGGCTGCCGCTATTGCGTCGCGGCCTGCCCCTTCGGCATTCCGAAGTACCAGTACGATGATCCGCTCGGCCGCATCGGCAAGTGCGAGCTTTGCCGGCATCGCCACGAAGAAGG
>JAEHDA010000099.1 GCA_016880655.1 Rhodocyclaceae bacterium | reverse complement strand
TCGGCGAGGTCGGCCTCGGTGTGCGGGGCGTTCTTCAGCGGGTTGTCGTCGGTCGGCCATTCGCCGCGTTCGATGCGGCGGATCTCTTCCCTGATGGCGATCATCGCGCCGATGAAGCGGTCGAGTTCGGCCTTCGATTCCGATTCGGTCGGTTCGACCATCAGCGTGCCGGCAACCGGGAAGCTGACCGTCGGCGCATGGAAGCCGTAGTCCATCAGCCGCTTGGCGATGTCGATTTCGGCGATGCCGGCCGCGGCCTTGATGGCGCGGATGTCGAGGATGCACTCGTGGGCGACGCGGCCGTGGCTGCCGGTGTAGAGCACCGGATAGTGCTCGTTCAGGCGCGCGGCGACATAGTTGGCGTTGAGGATGGCGGTCTTGGTGGAGAGCGTCAGACCTTCGCCGCCGAGCATGGCAATGTACATCCAGGAGATCGGCAGGATCGCCGCCGAGCCGTAGGGCGCGGCCGAGACCGCTCCGGGACCGCCGGTCACGACGTGGCCCGGCGCGTGGGGCGCGAGATGAGCCGCCAGGCCGATCGGGCCCATGCCGGGGCCGCCACCGCCGTGCGGAATGGCGAAGGTCTTGTGCAGGTTCATGTGCGAGACGTCGGCGCCGATGGCGGCCGGCGAAGTCAGCCCGACCTGGGCGTTGAGGTTGGCGCCATCCATGTAGACCTGGCCGCCGTGGGCGTGGATGGTCGCGCAGATATCCTTGACCGCCTCCTCGAACACGCCGTGGGTCGAGGGATAGGTGATCATCAGGCAGGACAGGTTGGCGGCATGCTCCACCGCCTTGGCCTTGAGGTCGGCGACGTCGATGTTGCCGCTGTCGTCGCAATCGACCACCACCACTTGAAGGCCGCACATCTGGGCCGTGGCCGGGTTGGTACCGTGGGCCGACTTCGGGATCAGGCAGACGTTGCGGTGGCTCTCGTTTTTCGCTGCCTGGTAGCGGCGGATGGTGACGAGGCCCGCGTACTCGCCCTGAGCGCCCGAGTTGGGCTGCATACAGATGGCCGGGAAGCCGGTCACCGCCTTCAGGTAGTCCGTGAGAGAGGCGATCAGTTCCAGGCTGCCCTGAGCCTGATCGACCGGCGCGAACGGGTGCAGGTCGGTGAATTCCGGCCAGGTGATGGGGATCATCTCGGCCGTGGCGTTGAGCTTCATGGTGCAGGAGCCCAGCGAGATCATCGCATGGTCCATGGCCAGGTCGCGGTTCTGCAACTTCTTCAGGTAGCGCAGCATCTCGTGCTCGGTGTGGTGCGCGTTGAACACGGGATGGCTGAGGATGGCGTCGCCGCGAAGCAGACTTGCTATCGGAGAATCAACTTTAGCTTTGCTATCCAATACATTGATATCAAAAGATTGTCCAGTCAGCTCCTTGAGCAGGGCGGCGATGTCCTCGCGGGTCGTCTTTTCGTTGAGCGAGATGGCATGAACACCATCGGAAACCTTGCGCAGGTTATAGCCCGGCACGTCCTTGTTCGTCGCGACGCGGATCGTGTCGAACCATCTTTCGGTCAGCACCTTTACGCCGCCGGCTTTCAGCCCCTCGACGAGGATGCCGGTCAGGCGGTGAATGCGCGAGGCGATGGTGCGCAGGCCCTCGGGGCCGTGGTAGACGGCGTACATGCCGGCCATGTTGGCAAGCAGCACCTGCGAGGTGCAGATGTTGGAGTTGGCCTTTTCGCGGCGGATATGCTGCTCGCGGGTTTGCAGCGCCATGCGCAGGGCGCGCTTGCCGCGGGCGTCGATGGAGACGCCGATGATGCGGCCGGGCACCGAGCGCTTGTGCTCGTCCTTGCAGGCGAAGAAGGCGGCGTGCGGGCCGCCGAAGCCCATCGGCACGCCGAAGCGCTGGCTGGAGCCGAGGGCGATGTCCGCGCCCATGGCGCCGGGCGATTTCAGCAGCACCAGGGCCATCAGGTCCGTGGCAACCGCCACAGCAGGTGGCGTGTGGCCACCACTGACTTTCACGGCCGAAATGACGTCTGTCAGGTCGACGCACTCGCCGCGGTCGTTCGGGGTCTGGAGCAGGACGCCGAAGACATCCTGCTTCGCCGCAGCCTTCGCCGGGCCAAACACCAGCTCGTAGCCGAAGAAGCCCGCCCGCGTCTTGATGACGTCGATGGTCTGGGGAAAGCAGTCCTCGTCGACGAAGAAGGCATTCGACTTCGACTTGGAAATGCGCCGCGCCATGGTCATGGCTTCCGCCGCCGCGGTCGCTTCGTCCAGCAGCGAGGCGTTGGCGAGCTCCATTCCGGTCAGGTCGATGACCATCTGCTGGTAGTTCAACAACGCCTCCAGCCGGCCTTGGGCGATTTCGGCCTGGTAAGGCGTGTAGGCGGTGTACCAGCCGGGGTTTTCGAGGACGTTGCGCAGGATGACGTTCGGCACCAGCGTGTCGTGATAACCCATGCCGATCAGCGACTTGGCGATCACGTTCTTGCCGGCGATGGCCTTGAGCTTTGCCAGCGCCTCGTGTTCGCGCATCGGGCCGGCAAGTTTCAGCGGTTCCGGCAGATGGATCGACGCCGGGACGGTCTCGGCGATCAGTTGGTCGAGGCTGCCGGCCTTGACGGTGGCCAGCATGGCAGCGGTGTCCGCGAAGTCCTGGCCGAGGTGGCGGCCGATGAACTCGTCGTGCTGCTCAAGTGCTGATAGAGGTTGGGCGGACATGGAAACCTCAGTGTTCGTCGGCGACCTTGGCATAGGCGGCGGCGTCGAGCAGGGCGCCGATATCGGCGGGATTGCTCGGCTTCAGTTTGAACAGCCAGGCGGCGTAGGCGTCCTGATTGACCGATTCCGGGGCGTCGATGGCGGCGTCGTTGCGCGCGACGACCTCGCCGGAAACCGGTGCGTAGATGTCGGAGGCGGCTTTGACCGACTCGACCACGGCGCATTCCTCGCCGGCCTTGACCGTGCGGCCGGCATCGGGCAGTTCGAGGAAGACGATGTCGCCGAGCGCCTCCTGCGCATGGTCGGTGATCCCGACGGTGACGGTGCCGTCGGCTTCCTGTTTCACCCACTCGTGGGACTTGGTGTACTTCAGTTCGCTGGGGATGGACATGTCGAGTCTCCTAGATCAAAGCTTTGCCGTGACGGGCGAAATTGGGTTTGACGACGCGGGCCCTGAGCGGCTTGTCGCGCACGATGACTTCAACTTCATCGCCGATATTGATGCCGAGCGGCACGCGGGCGAGGGCGATGGAACGCTGTAAAGTTGGTGAGAAACTGCCTGAGGTAGTTTCACCATTACCTTGTTTAGTAACGACTTGTTGATGCGATCGAAGCACACCGCGGTCTTCCAGCAGCAGGCCGACCAACTGGCGCTGCGGGTGGCGTGTCACCACGGCTGACTTTCCGATGAAGTCGCGATTGGCGTCCTTGAGGTCGAGGGTCCAAGTCAGGCCAGATTCTGTCGGCAGGGTCGTTTCATCCATGTCCGAGCCATAGAGATTCATTCCGGCTTCCAGGCGCAGGGTATCGCGGGCGCCGAGGCCGATCGGCACGACGCCGGCGGCCAGCAGCTTCGTCCAGGCGGCGGGCGCATCGGCCGCAGGCAGAGTGATTTCGAAGCCGTCCTCTCCCGTATAGCCGGTGCGGGCGATCATCCAGTCGTTGAATTCAGCGGCCTGGAAGGCGATCAGGTTCTCGCTGGCAGCCTTGGCATCCGGGAAGGCAGCCCAGAACCTGGTACGGGCGTTCGGCCCTTGGACGGCGATCATGGCCAGTTCCGGCCGGCCGGTGATCGAGACGTTGAATCCTTCCGCCTGCTTGAGCATCCAGGCCACGTCCTTGTCGGCGGTGCCGGCATTGACGACGATGCGGTACTTGGTCGGCGAGAAGAAATAGATGATGAGGTCGTCGATAACCCCGCCCTCGGGATTGAGCATGCAGGAATAGAGTGCTTTCCCCGGGAGCGTCAGCTTGGCGACATCGTTGGCGACGAGTTTTCGCAGCCACGCCTGGGCGTCGCATCCCGCGACGTCGACCGCCCGCATATGCGAAACATCGAACATTCCGGCGTCGCGGCGGACGATGTGGTGCTCTTCAAGTTGGGAGCCGTAGTGGATGGGCATGTCCCAGCCGGCAAAGTCGACCATCTTGGCGCCGGCGGCAACGTGGGCATCGTAAAGTGGCGTTCGTTTTATCATAATTCAAAGACTTGGAAGTCTTTCCTCATGTGATTTCACGAAAAACAAAAAGGGCGAAGACCTTGCGATCTTCGCCCATCTGTCCTTGCACCTGAGAGATTTTCCCCATCGGTGGACCGCTATCGCACGCCATTGTGCCGGTCGCTCTCCAGATTTGTCCTGCGTCGTCGGCCCTTTTGCCTGAGCGGTTCCCGGGCGGTTGCGCCTTCGGCGGCAGTCGATGCTTCCGGCTGCTCTCTCCCGACGATGGGTCGGATTATGCCGACCCCGGCCGGGAGCCACAAGTGTGTTTGTTAAAATCCGCGGATGAGAGCCCTCAACGCAGATCTTCATTGCCATTCCACCGTCTCCGATGGCCTGCTGGCGCCAGCGGAACTGGTCCGGCGTGCCCATGGCAACGGCGTTGAACTGCTCGCCCTGACCGATCACGATGAAATCGGCGGCCTGGACGAAGCCGCTGCTGCGGCGCAGCAGCTGGGCCTGCGCTTCGCCAGTGGTGTCGAAATCTCGGTTTCCTGGGGCGACGACCAGACCGTCCACATCGTCGGACTGGGTTTTGACCGGAACTTCGTGCCTCTGATCGAAGGCTTGGCGCACGTTCGCGGGGGACGGGATGCGCGCGCCCACCGCATCGCTGCGGAACTCGACAAGGTCGGCATTCATGGCGCCTACGAAGGTGCCCTCAAGTACGTCGGCAACCCGGCGCTCATTTCGCGCTCGCACTTTGCCCGCTACATCGTTGAGTTGAGGCATGCAAAGGACGTCAAGGGTGTGTTCGACTGGTGGTTGGCCAAAGGAAAGCCTGGCTATGTTGCCCACCCGTGGGCCAGCCTGGAGGATGCATTGGGCTGGATTTCCGGCGCTGGCGGTATCGCCGTGGTCGCGCATCCGGGGCGCTACCGCCTGTCGCGTGCGGAAATGGAAGGAATGTTGGGCGCATTCAAGGATCTGGGGGGTATTGGCATCGAGGTTCTGTCCGGGTCGCACAACGAAGATCACGTTCGCGACTACGCGAACATGGCGCGTCGCTATGGTTTCCTGGCGTCGCGCGGATCGGATTTTCATGGGCCGGGCGAAAGCTGGGTCGATCTCGGGCGACTGCCTGATCTGCCGGAAGACCTGACTCCGGTCTGGACGAGGTTGGCGTAATGGCTGAAATCCTTCCCATCCATCCGGAAAATCCACAGCTGCGCCTGGTGAAGCAGGCGGCCGAAATGATCCGCGACGGGGCGCTGGCGGCGTTTCCGACCGATTCGGCTTACGCCTTGGGCGGGCAGGTTGGCAATCCGGCGCTGCTCGACCGCATCCGCCACCTCCGTGGCGTCGATGACCGTCACCATTTCACGTTGATGTGCCGAGATCTTTCCGAAATCGCCACCTATGCGAAGGTGGATAACGCCCAGTACCGCCTGCTCAAGGCGACCACGCCGGGCAGCTACACGTTCATACTGGAAGGGACCAAGGAGCTGCCGCGCCGGGTATTGCACCCCAAACGCAAGACCATCGGCCTGCGGGTTCCCGATCACCCGCTGGTCTTGGCGCTGCTCGCGGAACTCGACCAGCCGCTACTGTCGTCGACCCTGATACTCCCGGGCGACGATGAGCCACTCTGCGACGCCGACACCATCAATTCGCGAATTGGGGGCCTGCTCGACCTGATCATCGATTGCGGCCCCTGCGGAGCCGGGGCTACGACCATGATCAATCTCGCCGGCGGCGCACCTGAGTTGATTCGGGCAGGGAAAGGGCCACTCGGCCCGTTTGGCCTCGAATGACCGGGCAATGGCGGTCGTAGGGTAAAATCCCCGCGCTCCATGGACACATTCATCCAGACGCTGGCCATTGCCGCCCTGCCAGTGATCTTCGCCATCACCCTGCACGAGGCTGCGCACGGCTATGCCGCCCGCCATTTCGGCGACCTGACTGCTTGGCAGGCGGGCCGGATCAGCCTGAATCCCATCCGCCACATTGACCTGGTCGGGACCATCGTGGTGCCGGTCAGCATTCTGCTGCTTTCGGCTGGCAACTTCCTGTTCGGTTGGGCCAAACCCGTCCCGGTCAATTTTGGTCGCCTGCGCAACCCCAAGAAGGACATGTTTTGGGTTGCTGCGGCCGGGCCTGGCGCCAATCTGTTCATGGCCTTGCTTTGGGCGGGCATTCTGAAGTTTGTCGAGGCGGCGCCGGACAACGCCTACAACCTGCCATTGGCACGCATGGCCGATGTCGGAATCGACATCAACCTGGTCCTGATGGCATTGAACCTGTTGCCGATTCCACCGCTGGATGGCGGCCGCATTGCCGTCAGTCTCCTACCGCACCGGATGGCCTGGAATTTTGCCCGCATCGAGCCATGGGGATTCCCGATCCTTCTGCTGCTGCTGTTTTCCGGCATATTGAGCAGCATCCTCGGTCCCGCAATCGGGCTTTTGCGCTTGCTGGTTGCCGCGCTTTTCAATTTCCATTACTAGACAACGATGTACGCAGAAAAAGTCCTTTCCGGAATGCGGCCGACCGGCCGGCTCCATCTCGGTCACTACCATGGGGTACTGGCGAACTGGGTGAAGTTGCAGCATGAGTACCCGTGTCTGTTTTTCGTCGCAGACTGGCACGCGCTGACAACAGCTTACGATGAGCCCGGCACCATTGCCCAAAACACCTGGGACATGGTGATCGACTGGCTGGCTGCGGGCGTAGATCCCTCGCAGGCGACGCTGTTCATCCAGTCGCGCGTGCCCGAGCATGCCGAACTTCACCTCCTGATGTCGATGATGACGCCGCTGGGTTGGCTGGAACGGGTACCGACCTACAAGGATCAGCAGGAGAAACTGACGCACAAGGACCTGGCAACTTATGGCTTCCTCGGTTATCCGCTGCTACAGGCTGCCGACATCCTGATCTATCGCGCCAATCGGGTGCCGGTGGGCGAGGACCAGGTGCCGCATATCGAGTTCACGCGGGAGATCGCCCGCCGCTTCAACCACCTCTACGGGCGCGAACCCGGATTCGAGGACAAGGCGAAGGAGTCGATCAAGAAGTTGGGCAGCAAGCGCGCCAAGCTCTATGAGGAACTGCGAACCCGCTATCAGGAGAAGGGCGAGGAAGATGCGCTTGAGCAGGCGCACGTTTTGCTGAATGAAGCGCAGAACCTCTCTCACGGCGACCGCGAACGCTTGTTCGGCTACCTGGAGGGCGGCGGCAAGATGATCCTGGTCGAACCGGATGCAATGCTGACCGAGGCTTCGCGCATGCCGGGTCTGGACGGTCAGAAGATGTCCAAGTCTTACGGCAACACCATTGCCCTGCGGGAGGATGCCGAGTCGATCCGCAAGAAGATCCGCACCATGCAGACCGACCCGCAGCGCGTGCGGCGCACCGATCCCGGCAATCCCGAGAAATGTCCGGTCTGGCAGTTCCACCAGATCTACTCGAACGACGAGGTCAAAGGGTGGGTTCAGAAGGGGTGCCGCTCGGCAGGCATCGGCTGCATCGAGTGCAAGCAGCCGGTCATCGACGGCGTGCTGGTCGAACAGGAGCCGATGCGGGAGCGGGCCCGCATGTACGAGGAAGACCCGCAACTGGTCCGGAACATCATTGCCGACGGTTGCGAGAAGGCGCGAAAGCTGGCGCAGGAAACCATGCGCGACGTGCGCGAAGCCATTGGCCTGGATTATTCATGACCGAAGCCGTGGTAGCCGCCAACGAGGTGGCGGTCGAGCCGCATCTGCCGAAGGTCTATGGCGAGACCATGGCGGCGTTGCCGCGCGATCTCTACATCCCGCCGGATGCATTGGAGATCTATCTCGATGCATTCGAGGGGCCGCTCGATCTGCTCCTCTATCTGATTCGCAAGGCCAACGTCAATATCCTCGACATTCCGATGGCACCGCTGACGGCGCAATATCTCGAATACGTCGAATCGATGCGCAAGAGCAACCTGGAGCTGGCTGCCGAGTACCTGCTGATGGCGGCAATGCTGCTGGAGATCAAGTCGCGCATGCTCTTGCCGCGTCCGCCCAAGGCTGATAGTGGTGAGCCTGAGGATCCTCGCGCCGAGTTGGTCAGGCGACTGCTGGAATACGAACGCATGAAGCTTGCCGCAGCCAAGCTCGAAGAACTGCCGCAGGCCAACCGTGACTATGAGTGGGTCAGCGTCTGGGTCACCGACCAGGTCGCGGAACGTTTGCCCGGCGTGTCGCTGCACGACCTGCAGGTGGCTTGGCTTTCCCTGATGAAACAGGCCAGGATTCATGCCCACCACAAGATCAGACGCGAAGAGCTCTCGGTCCGCGAGTACATGGGCAGTATCCTTCGTCGCTTGCAAGGCCGCGGCTATGTGGTGTTCGACGATCTCTTCGACACTGCGACGGGCGTGGCCAGCCTGGTGGTAAGCTTCCTCGCCATTCTTGAACTGGCGCGCGAAAAGCTCGTCGAGATCACCCAGAGCGAGGCTCTGGCGCCGATTTATGTGAAGTCAGCGGATGTTACCGATGATCCAGCTCTACAAACCTGAAGATTTCAAGGTCGTCCTCGAAACGGCCCTGCTGGTAGCGGGCGAGCCGATGCCGCTCCCGGAACTGAAGAAACTGTTCGATCAGGAATTCGACGACGATACCTGGCGAACGCTGCTCGACGATCTGCGCCGCGATTGGGCCAATCGCGGCGTTGAACTGGTTCAGCTGGCGACCGGCTGGCGCTTTCAGACGCGACCGGAGTACCAAGGCTTTCTCGACCGCCTCAAGAACGAGAAGCCGCCGCGCTATTCGCGTGCCGCCATGGAAACTTTGGCCATCATTGCTTATCGCCAGCCAGTCAGCCGCGGCGACATCGAAGACATTCGTGGCGTCGCTGTTTCGCCGAACGTGTTGAAGACACTGGAAGGACGTGGCTGGATTGATGTCGTCGGCCACCGCGACGCACCGGGAAGGCCGGCACTCTATGCCACCACCAAGAAGTTCCTCGACGACCTCGGACTGCGCAGTCTGTCCGAACTGCCGCCGCTGACTGAAATCGAACAGGTAATGGACCTTGCCGAACAAGCCAACAAAATCAATGACGACCCCGCGCCGGAAGAGCAGCCCGCTGCGGCCACCGAGCAAGCCTGAGGGGAATTCCCGGCGTGCCCGGGCTCCTGCGGTCGCAGACCGACCGATCGCACCTGCCGAGACGGTAAAGCTGCAAAAAGCATTGGCGGATGCCGGCCATGGTTCGCGGCGCGAGATCGAGGAATGGATCGCGGCAGGCCGTGTCAGCGTCAATGACGAAACTGCCCATGTTGGACAGCGTATCGGCCCGGACGACAAGGTTCGACTCAACGGTCGGGTGGTGCAACTCAAGGCCGGTGGCGGTCGCCTGCCACGAGTGCTGCTCTACCACAAGCCGGAAGGCGAGATCGTGTCGCGCGAGGATCCGGAGGGACGCCCGACCGTTTTCGAGAAGCTCCCGCGGATAAACAATGGTCGCTGGATTGCGGTCGGTCGGCTGGATTTCAATTCCTGCGGCCTGATGCTGTTTACCAGCAGCGGCGAACTGGCCAACCAGTTGATGCATCCCCGCTATGAACTGGAGCGGGAATACGCGGTGCGCGTGCTGGGCGAACCAAGCGCCGAGGCGATGGAGCAACTGAAGGCAGGGATCGAACTGGAAGATGGTCTCGCCCACTTCAACCGGATTCTGGATGCCGGAGGCGAGGGCGCCAACCATTGGTACAACGTCACTCTATCCGAGGGTCGCAACCGTGAGGTGCGCCGCATGTTCGAGGCGGTCGGGCTACAGGTCAGTCGCTTGATGCGCGTGCGCTATGGCCCCGTGCAGTTGCCGCCGGGACTGAAGCGTGGCCTCTGGCGGGAGTTGGAGCCACCGGAAGTGGCAGGCCTGCTGAAGGTGCTCACGCCGCGCAATAAGCCAGGAAAATCCGAAGCCTGATTGCTTGCGAGTTCATGATCCTGCTATAATCCGCGCGCTTTTGGAGTACCGTTCCCGGTTCGGCCTCAGTGCCGGCCGAGGAGCAAAGAAAATGGGCAGCGTTGCCCATTTTTTATTTGTGTCGTCAGGATGGCGGGTCGGATGCAACTGGTTGAGTTGATTGAACAAGCAGTAGCTGGACTGGGGTATGAACTCGTTGATTTCGAGACGAGTCCCCGCGCCCGGTTGCTACGCGTATTCATCGACCGTCTGCCGGAGCAGGGCAATATCGAAATCGACGATTGCACTGCCGTCAGCAACCACCTGAGCCGGCTCTTTACCGTTGAAAACGTCGACTACGATCGATTGGAGGTTTCCTCGCCCGGGCTCGATCGTCCGCTGAAGAAGGCGGCCGACTGGCAGCGTTTCGCGGGGCAGGACGTGCAGGTCAAACTGCGCGTCCCGATCGGTAACCAGCGCAACTTCGCGGGCCGCATCGTCGGTATGCGCGGAGTTTCGGCGGTAGTGGCAGTCGACGGCGAGGAGCGGGAGTTTTCGCTCGAAGGCATAGAGAAAGCTCGTCTCGTGCCTAGATTTTGAACTGAATTGCAGGAGGACCTGGAATGAGCCGCGAATTGCTGATGTTGGTGGATGCCCTGGCGAGGGAGAAGAACGTTGACAAGGACATCGTGTTCGCGGCACTGGAACTCGCGCTGGCTTCGGCCACCAAGAAGCGCAGCCACGACGAGGCAGATGTACGGGTCGAGATTGATCGCGAGACCGGCGCATTCGAGTCCTTCCGCAGATGGCTTGTGGTTCCCGACGAGGACATCGAAATTCCGGAGCAGCAGATCGGCCTTACCGATGCTCAGGAGCAGCTTCCCGACATTGCGCTCGGCGACTATGTGGAAGAGACGCTGGAGCCGATCGATTTCGGTCGCATCGGCGCCCAGGCCGCGAAGCAGGTGATCCTGCAAAAAATCCGCGACGCCGAGCGTGAGCAGGTATTAAACGACTTCCTGGACCGCAAGGAGCATCTCGTTACCGGCACCGTCAAGCGCATGGAAAAGGGCAATGCCCTCATCGAGGCCGGGCGCATCGAGGCGCTGTTGCCGCGCGACCAGATGATTCCGAAGG
>JAEHDA010000010.1 GCA_016880655.1 Rhodocyclaceae bacterium | reverse complement strand
TCACCGTGTCGGCGCCGTGGCGGATCGACCAGACCATTTTGTCGACCTCTTCCGCCATTGAAGAGGTGACGGCGCTGTTGCCGATGTTTGCGTTGATCTTGGTGAGGAAGTTGCGGCCGATGATCATCGGCTCGGCTTCCGGGTGGTTGATGTTGGCCGGGATGATGGCGCGGCCGCGCGCGATTTCGTCGCGGACGAACTCGGGGGTGATCTCCTTCGGGATGGCGGCGCCGAAGCTCTCGCCCTTGTGCTGGCGGCGCAGGATTTCGGGCAGCGCGTCGAGGCGCTGGTTCTCGCGGATGGCGACGAATTCCATCTCGGGCGTGACGATTCCCTGGCGAGCGTAATGCATCTGCGTGACGTTGGCGCCCGCCCTGGCGCGCAACGGCTGGCGCTTGAGGTCGAAGCGCAGTCCGGCGAGTTCGGAATCCGATTCGCGGGCGCGGCCGTAGTCGGACGACAGGCCCGGCAGCTCTTCGGTGTCGTTGCGCTCGGCGATCCAGCCGGCGCGCAGTGCCGGCAGACCGGCGCGGATGTCGATCTTCACGGCCGGGTCGGTGTAGGGGCCTGAACAATCGTAGACATGGATCGGCGGGTTCTGCTCGTCCTCGGTAGGCGTCTGGCTGATCTCGCGCATGGGCACGCGGATGTCCGGCCGGCTGCCCGCGACGTAGATCTTCTTCGAGTTGGGAAGGGGCTGGATGGCCGCCTCGTCCACATGGGCGCGGGCGGCGATGAATTGTTCGTTGGCGTTCATTCGACTACTCCTAGGGGAACTCCCGACGCTACTGGAAACCCCCCGGGAATGCAACCCGTGGCATTTGCGGCTAAAGTATGTATGGGTCGGGTCGTAATGACGTAAACCGCAAGTCGGATCAGGGGCTTTCAATGCGCATTTCAACTGTTTTCTCAGCTTCGGTCGCCGCCGCCGCGCTCACTGGTGCCGCGCTGGCCGCCGACTGGCAGTCCGTGGCGACGGCAGGCGCCGAACGGGTCGAAATCGACAAGGCGCGCATCATGCGCAGCGGGCCGGGCCGCACGGTCGCATGGACGCGGCTGGTGCTGGGCCGGGAGTTGACCGATGCGGGCGGCAGCTACACGGCGGTCCAGGCCATGAATCGTTACGAATGCGAAACAGGCAAGTTCGTCACCCTGCGACGGATCTATATGCACGGCGACGTCGCGGTTCGCGAAGAGAAGGTCGGCTCGCCGAAGGAAGTCGCGGCAGTGGCCGGCAGCCTGGACGGCAAGTTGCTCGCCGAGGCCTGCAAGCTGCGCACCGTCGGCGAGGCCCACGCGATTGCCGAGGTTGCGGCCAGTGCCGCCGTCAACGCCGCCGGTGCAGCCGCCCAGCAGGGCAAGCCGGGCGTGATGTACGCCGATGTGCGCGCGGCGGGGGAGGAGCCCAAGAACCACGCGGTCCAGGTCGCCGAGGCAGCCAAACCCGAGCAAAAGACCGAAGCGCATCCGGGGTCTGCCGCCGAGACCAAGATCGAAGTTCGCCCGCCTGGCGACCGGCCGCGTTTCATTGGCCTGCCCAAGGTCGAGAAGCCACAGCCGTCTGCGGACGCAGGAGCCAAGCCGGCACCGGCCAAGGAGCCGGTCGCCATCGCCAACATCACCCGCCACGAACGCGAACGGCAACTGGCCACCTCGGGCCCGCGCACCGTGCCCGCGGTGCGGCCGGCAGCGGCCGCGAAAGCGGTCCCGCATGCGGTCGTCCAGCATCACGACGTGCATTGGAGCTACGAGGGCGAGGGTGCGCCGGGCAGCTGGGGCAAGCTCAAGCCTGAATACGGCACCTGCGCCACCGGCAAGCGGCAGTCGCCGATCGACATCCGCGAAGGCATCCGCGTCGACCTGGAGCCGATCCAGTTCGACTATCGCCCCACCTACTTCCGCATCGTCGACAACGGCCATACCATCCAGGTGAACGTCGGCGAGGGCAGCACGATGGCGGTGATGGGCCGCAGCTATCGGCTGGTCCAGTTCCATTTCCATCGGCCCTCCGAGGAACGCATCAACGGCAAGGCCTTCGACATGGTGATCCACCTTGTCCATCAGGATGACGAAGGCCGGCTGGCCGTGGTTGCCGTGCTGCTCGACAAGGGCGCCGAGAATCCGCAGATCCAGACGCTCTGGAACCACATGCCGCTGGAGGTGAATCGGGACGTGGCGCCCGCGGTGGCCATCGACCTCAACGCGCTGCTGCCGGAAAACCGCGCCTACTACACTTACATGGGTTCACTGACCACGCCGCCGTGTACCGAGGACGTGCTGTGGATGGTGTTCAAGCAGCCGATGCCGGTCTCCGGCGAGCAGGTCAACATCTTCTCGCGCCTCTACCGCAACAACGCTCGGCCGATCCAGCCGTCAAACAATAGGCTGGTCAAGGAGAACCGCTAGCAGCTTGCGGATCGGCGCGGGCAGGGCCGCCTGCGCGAGGTCGGCTGCGGCCAGCCAGCGGACCCCCGGCTCGGCGGCTATGTCGGCCGACCTGACCTCGCACAGCAGCGGCGTGATGGTCAGCCGGAAGTGCGTGAAGCTGTGGCTGACGGCAGCCAGCAACCGCTGCGACACGATGCGGCAGCCGAGGTGTGCCGCTTCCTTCTCCGCGTCGCGTCCGGCGGCGACTTCCGGCAGCGACAGCAAGCCGCCCCAGATGCCGGTCGGCGGTCGCGGCAGCAGCAGGACGCGGCCGCTCTCGATCAGCACCAGCATGGTCGTTTCGCGTTCGGGCAACTTCCTGCGCGGCTTCGCGGTCGGCAGTTCGTCGGTCCGGCTATCGCGTCGGGCTACACAGTCCGCGGCAACCGGGCACAACCCGCACTTGGGTTTGCTGCGGGTGCAGATGGTGGCACCAAGATCCATCTGCGCCTGGATGTAGGTGGCCACTTCCGCTTGGGGCAGCAACGACTCGGCGTGTCGCCACGACTGACTTTCCACGGCGGACGCGCCCGGCCAGCCCTCGATGCCGGCATGGCGGCTGAGCAGGCGCTTGACGTTGCCGTCGAGGATGGGCGCGCGGGCGCCGAAGCAGAACACGGCGATGGCGTTCGCTGTCGAGCGGCCGATGCCGGGCAGCGTCGCGATCGTTGCCGGGTCGTGCGGAAAGCCGCCGCCGTGGCCGGCGACCACCGCCTGCGCGCAGGCGTGCAGGTTGCGCGCGCGGGCGTAGTAGCCGAGTCCGCTCCAGTGCGCCATCACATCGTCGGCCGGCGCCGCGGCGAGGGCGTCGAAGTCTGGAAACCGCGCCAGGAAGCGCTGGTAGTAGGGAATCACCGTTACGACTTGCGTTTGCTGCAACATGATCTCGGAGAGCCAGACACGGTATGGGTCGCGCGTGTTCTGCCAAGGCAGGTCGTGGCGGCCATGGCGTTTCTGCCAGCGGATCAGGCGTTCGGCAAAGCTGGTCAAGGCGATTGCGGCAATCAGCCGAAGATCGCGCGCATTTCCTTCTCGCGCTTGTCGATTTCCTCGCCGAGATCGATGAGCTCGATCGGCAGCTCGATGCGCTCCGCGGCGGGAGCGCCGGCATCGCGCGACAGCCACCCGGCGGTGCCGCCGCCGATGAGGTTGGCGACGAAGACCAGGTCGGTGAGATTCTTCGGCGGCCTCGGCACCGGCCGCGGCCGGTCATGGTCGCGCATCGCGTCGGCAATCGAATGCGGCATGCCCAGCGCCACCAGCAGCGAGTGGCCGACGCTTTCGTGCCATTCGGCAATCAGATCCCTGACGGCATCGGGCTGCGCGCGCAGTTCCGGGTATTGGCTGGCCCGGTAGAGCATGTAGAACGCGCCAAGGTCGTGCACCAGGCCGGCCAGCAATGCCTCGTCCGGGGCGATGTTGGTCATGCGCTGGGCCACGACTTCCGCCGCCGCCGCGGTACGCAGCGAATGCTGCCAGAGGCGCTGGGCCAGGTCGCCGAACGGCAGCAGATCCTTGGCACGCAGGAGCTGGTTCATGGCGATGCCCATGGCGGTACTGCGCACGACGTTGATGCCCAGGCGCGTTACGGCCACCTTGACGCTGCGGACTTCCAGCCC
>JAEHDA010000098.1 GCA_016880655.1 Rhodocyclaceae bacterium | reverse complement strand
GCGAGGTCGCGCCCGAGGTCGACGAGATCCTCAAGCTCAAGGATGCCGGCGAGAAGCTGAAGAAGCTGCGCGCGTCACAGCATCCGCAAGCGCAACTGCTCTGGTCCATCCAGCGCGACATCTTCCACTACTGCGCCGTGCATCTGGGCGAGATCGCCAACAGCGCGCGCGACGTCGACTTCGCGATGCGCTGGGGCTACGGCTGGAGCCGCGGCCCGTTCGAGAACTGGCAGGCGGCGGGCTGGAAGGAAGTGGCGGCGATGGTCGCCGAGGACATCGCGGCGGGCAAGGCAATGGCCAATGTGCCGCTGCCCGACTGGGTTGCGAAGGTCGACGGTGTCCATGGCACCGACGGTTCGTGGTCGGTGCAGCAGGGCAAGCGCATCGGCCGCTCGACGCTGCCGGTGTACGCGCGGCAACTGGTGCCGGAACTGCTGGTCGGCGAAAAGTCAGCCGTGGCGGCACGCCACATCTGGGACAACGGCACCGTCAAGCTGTGGGTGCGCGACGATGTCGATCCCGACATCGCCATGCTGTCCATCACCACCAAGGTCCACGCGTTGGGCCGCGACGTGATCCTCGGCGTGATCGAGGCCGTGGCCATCGCCGAGCGCGACTTCAGGGGGCTGGTGTTCTGGCACGAGGCGCCGTTCGGCGTCGGCGCCAACCTCAAGGAAGTCGTCGAGGCGATCAAGACCGGCAGGTTCGACGAACTGGAACTTATGGTCGCCAACTTCCAGCGCGCCAGCCTGGCGCTGCGCTACTCGCAGGTGCCGACCGTCGCGGCGGTGCAGGGCATGGCGCTCGGCGGCGGTTGCGAATTCACGATGTACGCGGGTGCGCGGGTCGTTGCCTTCGAGTCCTACATCGGCCTGGTCGAGGCGGGCGTCGGCCTGATCCCGGCCGGCGGCGGTTGCGCGCACTTCGCACAGCGCGCGTCCGAGCTGAGCAAGCAGGTCGCCTTCGGCGAGCCGTTCCCGTTCCTGCAAAACGTGTTCATGAACGTCGCGCAGGGCAAGGTGTCCGGCTCCGCGCTCGACGCGAAGGCCATGGGCTTCCTGGAGCCGGCCGACACCATCGTCTTCAATCCGCAGGAGCTGCTCTACGTGGCGATCCGCAAGGCGCGCGAAATGGCCGAGGCGGGCTACGCGCCGCCTTCGCACCCGAACGCCATCGTCGCGGCGGGCCGCACCGGCATCGCCAACTGCGAGATGGCGCTGGTCAACATGCATGCCGGCCAGTTCATTTCCGACCACGACTACCGAGTCGCGCGGGCGGCGGCACTGGCCCTGTGCGGCGGTGACGTCGAGACCGGCACGCTGGTCACCGAGCAGTGGATCCTCGACATCGAACGGCGCCTGTTCGTCGACCTGCTGAAGACGCCGGAGACGCAGGCGCGCATCGCCTACATGATGGACACCGGCAAGCCCCTGCGGAATTGAGGAGAAGAACATGAGCAAGATCATTCAGGATGCCTACATCGTCGCTGCCACGCGCACGCCGGTCGCCAAGCGCAAGGGCGCCTTCGCCAACGTCCGCCCGGACGACATGCTGGCCCACGTGCTGAAGCACGCCGTCGCTGCCGTGCCCGGCCTCGACGCCAAGGAAATCGGCGATGTCATCGTCGGCTGCGCCATGCCGGAAGCGGAGCAGGGCATGAACGTCGCCCGCATCGGCGTGCTGCTGGCCGGCCTGCCGGACTGCGTGCCGGCCATCACCGTCAACCGCTTCTGCTCCTCGGGCGTCAATGCCGTGGCCATGGCAGCGGATCGCATTCGTCTCGGCGAGTGCGACGTCGCCATCGGCGCCGGCACCGAGTCGATGACCATCATGGCGCAGATGATGGGCAACAAGGTCGCCAGCAATCCCGCCTTCTTCAGCGACGAGAACCGCGCCATCGCTTTCGGCATGGGCATCACCGCGGAGAACGTCGCGGCGCGCTGGCAGGTGACGCGCGATCAGCAGGATGCCTTCGCTGTCGAGTCGAACCGCCGGGCGCTGGAGGCCATTGCGGCGGGCAAGTTCAAGGCCGAGATCACGCCCTACAACGTGCGCGAGCATCTGCCCGACTTCGCCAGCGGCAACGTGAAAATCCGCGAGCGCCTGTTCGAGAACGACGAAGGCCCGCGTCCGGGCACCACCATGGAATCGCTGGCCAAACTGCGGCCGGTGTTCGCCGCCAAGGGTTCGGTGACGGCGGGCAACGCCTCGCAGATGTCCGACGGCGCGGCAGCGGTACTGCTGATGAGCGAAGCCGCCGTCAAGCGCTACAACGTCAAGCCGCTGGCGCGCTTCGTCTCGTTCTCGGTGGCAGGCGTGCCGCCCGAGATCATGGGCATCGGTCCGATCGAAGCCATTCCGCGCGCCTGCAAGCTGGGCGGCGTCACCAAGGATCAGATGGACTGGATCGAACTCAACGAGGCCTTCGCCGCCCAGTCGCTGGCGGTGATCAAGGATCTCGGTCTCGATCCGGCGAAGGTGAACCCGCTCGGCGGCGCCATCGCGCTCGGCCATCCGCTCGGCGCCACCGGTGCCATCCGCACGGCCACGCTGGTGCATGCGTTCCAGCGAGATCCCAAGCTCAAGTACGGCATGGTGACCATGTGCATCGGCACCGGCATGGGTGCGGCGGGCATCTTCGAGCGGGTGTGAAATTGGTGTTGCGCGGGAAGCGAAAGCCGCTATAATGCGCGGCTCCTGAGGCAAGGCCAGCACTGGCTTCGCAGCGGGAAAGGAGTGGTAGTTCAGTTGGTTAGAATACCGGCCTGTCACGTCGGGGGTCGCGGGTTCGAGTCCCGTCCACTCCGCCAACGATTCAGCAAAAAAGCGCCTCTCGGGGCGCTTTTTTGTTGCCTGCGGCCTCCGCAGTGAAAAGTCAGCCGTGGCGACACGCCACCCCTGGCGACCTAGACGCCGCCGCCGCGGTGGACGATCTCGTAGTAGAGCTTCTCCAGTTCCACCTTGTGCCTGGTCTCTTCGCTGGCGAGGTAGCGGAAGAGGTCGCGGATCGGGCCGGCGGGCGCGGTCTCGGCGAGTTCGCCGTAGTGGAGCATGGCGGCGTGTTCGCGACCCATGGCGTATTGCAGGACCGCTTGATCGTCGGGCTGTTCGCCGAGGTCGGGTAGGTGCAGACAATCGGAGAATTTGCTGTCGTGCGCCGTGCGCCGGATTTCCTGCGTGACCTGTTCGGCGATGTCCTCGCGTTTCGCCAGTGCGTCGAACAGGTCGTAGTGTGCCTGTTCCTCGGTCGCCAGGTCTTCGACCAGATAGCGGATGCGCTTGCTGACCTTGGGGATCAGCGCCTTGTAGAAATCGCGGGCGCTTTCCTCGAAACT
>JAEHDA010000097.1 GCA_016880655.1 Rhodocyclaceae bacterium | reverse complement strand
TTCCCCCTCCGGTCGTCCGCCCATCGGGGCGCCGCCGGCGATGGCAATCGGGAGACCGGTCTCCCGCGCCAGCCGGGCTGCATAGCGCAGCCGTTCGAGCCCCATTTCGTTGACCGTGTCGCCGCCGTACTCGGGCGCATTGCGATAGGTGCCGCCGCCGAGCACGACGATGGCCTGCGCGCGCGCCAGCGTCGCCGGGGCAATCGGCGGGGCGTCCTCCAGCCCGCGGAGGAGCGCATGGCCGACCCAAGGTAGCGACAGCAACAGGAGCGAGCCGATGCCGAGGGCGATCAGCCAGTGCCCGGCGCGCGGCCGGCGGCGGGCCAGCCAGAGACCGAAGATTGCCAGCAGCAACGGGCTGGCCGGCGGCAGCACCAGGGTGGCGAGGATTTTCTTCAGGAGAAACATGGGGGCAAAGGCATCCTGCTTGGCATTTATCCCGATCGGCGGGCCGCTATTATCGTTGCAATTTGCCTCCGTGCGCCTGCCGGGCGCGCGTCCGGATGGCGCGAGACAAGGGGAAGGCACGGATGGATTCTGGCGGTATCGGTTGGCGTGAACTGGTGATGCTGGCAGCGGTGCTTGCCGGCGTCTATCTGGTCGTCGCGCTGATGGCCCTGGCGCGGCTGCGGAGCCGCCGGGCTCCGGTGCCGAACGTCGAGCCGAGCGCGCCGGCCGATCCGATGCCCGTCCAGGACGCGCCACAGCAACGGGAGCAGGCCTGGCAACATCCGTTCATGACGCCCGTTGATCTCGCCGAGGATGCGCCGCCGATCCTGACCGAGGTGGATCTGGCGATGGACGAGCCGCCAGGCGCCGAAGCGCCGGCCGCGCCGCTTTCGCCCTTCGCGGCGACGCTGGCGCTGACCGAACTGGAGTCGGAGGTGCGGCAGTTGCGCGCCGATGTGGCGTCGCTGCGGCAGGAACTGACCGAACTCAAGGAGGCGCGGCGGATTTCGCCGCTGTACGCCGATGCGGCGGCGCTGGCGCATCGCGGCTTCGATGCCCGCGGGGTGGCCGACGAGTGCGGCATCTCGGTCGCCGAGGCCGAACTGGTGCTTGCCATGAGCCGGGACGAAAAGGACTTTGACAGCGAGGTGGAAGATGGCGCAGATGGACGAAAGCACGACGCCGCAGGCTGAGCCCGGAAGCGATGACGATTTGCTGAGGAAGCGGCTGCTCAAGCGGGTGGCGGTGGCGGCGGCGGTCGTCGTGGCGCTGCTCGGCGGGCTGGTGCTGTTCGAAAGCATGTCGGGGCGGAGCCAGAAGGCGCAACAGGAATTGGCGCGGGTGGAGACGCCGACCCGGCCGATCGAGAAGCAGGCCGAAGAAAAGCCGGCGGCGCCGGCCGAGGAAAAGGCGGAAGCGAAGCCTGAGGAGAAGCCGGCTGAAGCCGCCGAGGCGGCGAAGGAGCCGGCAGCCGAGCCGGAGCGTACCGCGGCGCCGAAGCCGGTGGCGCGTGCCGAGCGGCCGTTGACGGTGCCGGCGCGGGCGCACCAGGCGATGATCCGCTCGGGCGAACCGACCGTCGCGCCGCAGCAGGCGGAGCCGGTCAAGGAAGCCACCGCGGCCCCCATGGCGCCCGTCGCCCGCATCGCGGCGCAGCCGGCGCCGGCCTCGCGGCCGATCGCGCATGCCGTGGAGGCGACACGCCAGTTTCTGGTCCAGGCGGGTGTTTTCAACAACATCGCCAACGCCGAGGAGTTGCGCGCGAAAATCGAGGCGGCCGGCGTGCCGGTCCGGATCGAGGCCCGGGTTCAGGTGGGTCCGTTCGCGAATCGCCAGGAGGCCGAGCAGGCGCGCGAGAAGCTCAAGGCGCTCGGTCTCGAACCCGGCCTGATCGTGGCCGCACGCAAGTAGACGAGGAACCGTCATGAAGATCGACAGCCTGACATTCGGCAGCCTGGAAGTGTCGCCGGAACACATCATCGAGTTTCCGCAGGGCCTGCCGGGGTTCGAGAACCTGCACCGCTACTCGCTGTTCTATCCGGAAGGCCAGGGTGATCCGGCCACCTTCCTCATCATGCAGTCGATCGAGGATCCGGCCGTGGCTTTCGACGTCGCCAATCCAGCACGCTTCGGTTACGAGTACCAGTTCGCGCTGACCGACGAGCAGTGCGCGACGATCGGGCTGACCAATGCGGCCGACGCGGTCGTGGCGGTGATGCTGGTCAAGGACATCACATCCGGCCTGCCGACCTGCACCGGCCTCCATGCTCCGCTGGTCATCAACAGCCGCACGCTGCAAGGGCTACAGGTCTACCTGCCGCACGATCCTTCGCCGCCGCGCCGCCAGATCGTGTCCACGGCCAGGGCGCCTGCCGCGATCGGTCCCTATTCGCAGGCGGTGCGCGCCGGCAACACCATCTATCTCTCCGGCCAGATCGGCCTCGATCCGGCGACCATGAAGATGGTCGAGGGCATCGACGCGCAGATCGTGCGCGTGTTCGAGAACCTCAAGGCCGTCGCGGCCGCCTCCGGTGCGACGCTGAACGATGCGGTGAAGGTCAATATCTACCTTACGGACCTCGCCAACTTCGTCAAGGTGAACGACGTGATGGCGCAGTACCTCGCCGAGCCGTATCCGGCCCGCGCGGCGGTCGGCGTCAAGGAGCTGCCGCGCGGCGCCCTGGTCGAGGCGGACGCGATCCTCGTTGTCGGCTGAACATCCAGGCATCGCCGGCGTTTCCGCCATCGTGGCGGAGAGGCTGGCGCGCCTCGGCATCTTCACCGACGCCGACCTGCTGCTGCACCTGCCGCTGCGCTACGAGGATGAGACGCGCCTGACGGCGATCCGCGATGCCCGTCCGGGTGTTGCCGCGCAGTTCGAAGTGGAGGTCGTGTCGTGCGAGGTCGCGTATCGCCCGCGTCGGCAACTGGTGGCCCGCGTGCGCGACGAGACTGGCGATCTGGTGTTGCGCTTCCTCAACTTCTACCCGAGCCAGCAGAAGGCGCTGGCG
>JAEHDA010000096.1 GCA_016880655.1 Rhodocyclaceae bacterium | reverse complement strand
GCTACTCCCGCTGCCGATGCCTGAGGAACTCGCCGCCGGCCAGGTGACGCTGGCGAGCATCTGGCTGCTCGGCGTGTCGATGGGCATGACGGCTTGCACCGTCACCTGCCTGCCGTTCATGGGCACATGGGCGCTAGGCCGCGCCAGCGGACGTACTGAAGCCTTCCAGCACACGGGCGTCTTCCTCGCCGGCCGCGTGCTGACCTACACGCTGCTCGCTGCGCTGGCCGGCGCAATTGGAATCGGCCTGGCCAAGACGCTCGGTGGCACCTGGGGCAATGCCGCAATCGGCGGCGCCAGCATGCTGGCCGGGCTCTGGCTGCTGCTGCGTCCGGCGGCAACCTGCGGTGGCGTGTCGCCACGGCTGACTTCTTCACCGCAACCGATACGCTTCCAGCGCAAACGCGATTCGCTGCCACCACTTCTCCTCGGCGGCGCGCTGTCGCTCACGCCCTGCACGCCACTCGCCTCGCTGCTGGCGCTGGCCGCCAATACCGGCAGCGCGCCGCAGGGCGCCGCCTTCGGGCTCGCCTTCGGACTGGGGGCGGCGATGACGCCGATCATCGTCCTCGTCCCGATGGCCGGCCGCCTCGGCCGCGAAATCAAGTCCGGCCGCGCCTGGCTGTCGCGCTGGCTGGTCTGGGCGGCATCGGTCGTGTTGCTGCTGCTCGGCTCACGCCGGCTCTGGCTCGCCTTCTGGCCGACCATGAGCAGCTGAGTCAAGAGGCCACCGGCACGAATCCCGTACTTGCCGGACTGGTACGCGCGGGCAGTTTCACTGCTCGCCGCCCGCTCCCATGGCGCCAGCGGTCGCCATCGTCAGGGCCTCCAGCCGGTTCGCATCCGCGACCACCGATGGATAGCGGTTGCGCAGGTAGCGCAGCGGCGGGAAGCGGAGCAGCTCAGGCAGGTAGCGCCAGTAGGGCGGCGCTACGCCGAGGAGGTGCAGCGCCCGGTACATCAGCGCCTGGGCGCCCGAAGCGCCGCCCTCGGCCGCCTGGACGATGGACGGGTTGGCGATCACGGCCCGATGAATGCGTTCCAGCAGAGCCGGTTCGTCGACAGCCGGCGACAGGTAGAAGCAGCCGCGGGAGAGATCGCTGTCTTCCGCAAGCTGCCCCTCCCGCACCAGGCGGTCGGCGAGCGCCGTGCCGGGCAACACGCGGATACCGGTGAAGAACACGGCGAGGAACTGCCGGCTTGCGAGCCGACCTTCGGCAAAACGGATGCTTTCCTCGCAGGTTGCCATGGTCTCGCCCGGCGCGCCGAGCATGAAGAACCACATGCTCTTCAGTCCGGAGTCGGCGACGAGATCGCGGCAACGTTGCACGTCATGCATCCTGAACCCCTTGCCCAGGCTCTCAAGCATCGCGTCGCAGCCTGCCTCGGCGGTGATCATCGCCGAGTTGAAGCCGGCGCGCTTCATCAGCGGGAACAACTCTGCCGGCACGTCGAGCGGATTGACGCCCATGGCGGTGAAGTTTGCCCGGATCCGGCGGCGGATCAGTTCTTCGCAGATCGCGACGCCATGGCTGGCGGGCACGTTGAAGGTCGAATCGACGAACTCGAAGGTGCGCGGACCAACCTCGCGCAGCACGCGTTCGATCTCGTCGGCAATCTCCCCCGGTTCGCGCAGGCGGAAGCGCCGCCCCTCGACCAGCGGGTAGGCGCAGTAGACACACTTGAGCGGACAGCCGCGCTTGGTCTGGATCGGCCAGGTGCTGCCATCGCGTTCATAGCGGCGCCAGTCCACCCAACCCTGCAAGCCGGAATTGGAGAAGCCGCGCAGCAGGCTGACCGGATTGGCCACGACCGCGCCATCGCGCCGGTGGCAGACGCCGGGAATCTGCGCCGGACTTTCGCCGCGGGCGATGGCATCGATCAGCGCCGGGAAGGCTTCCTCGCCTTCGCCGACAACTGCATAGTCGACGCCGAAGACATCGAGCGCGCGTCTGCCGAGTATGGAAATCGCCGGCCCCCCCAGCACCAGCGGCACGGGCCGGCCGGCCGCGGCGGCGGCGCGCTCGGCGATCACTGCGACCTGCTCTCGCAAGGCGGCCAGCGGTGACTCGAAGCGCTGGTGGATCACGTTGTCGATATTGCGTACCGACAGGCCGACGATCTCAGGTGAAAACGCCGTGACGGCGTCTGCCAGTTCCGCAAGCAGGTTGTCGGAAAACGCGAGGTCGAGCAGCCGCACGTCGTGACCGGCGGCGCGGGTTGCCGAGGCGACGTAGGCGAGCCCGACCGGCGGCGCCGGCACCAGTTCGCGGCTCTGGTTGGAGTAGATCAGCAGGACTCGCATTCGACAGTTCCAGGATGATTGGCCCGTCGACGACATCCGGCGGGTCGCGAATTCTAGCCGTCGAAGCAGGCGGCGTTTGAGTATTTGTCGCGGTCGGCACGGCCGCGGTGAGCCACGCGTCGTCACCGATGTGGCGAAACTGACGCAGGTCAATTACCCGGCGGCGACCGCAAACTACGATCCGCCGATTACCCCATACGTCAGGAGCCCGCCGACATGAGAGCGGCATTTGTCGGACTTTTTGCGGCCATGCCGCTCGCCTGCATGGCGGCCGGCGACTGGCTGCCGCCGCCCCTGGACGCGGCAGCCGAATACCAGCGGCGTGTGGCCGCGCCGGAGGCAATGCGCTGCACGGCAGTGGAAACCGTCGTGCTGCCGGTCGAGCCGGGCCAGGGCGCTTCGTTCGACACGACATTCGACGCGACCACCGGGCGCTTGCGCATCCTCTACCGGATGAGCTTCAACCAGATCACCGAAGGCTGGAACTGGCGTCCGCTCCAGGCAGCGGAAGGCGGCGACTACTATGTCTTCAAGTACCTGCCGCTCGGCTCGACGCGCGAGGAGCGCGGCAGCTACCACGCCGAGGACAAGACTGGCGTGCCGCAGGAATTTTCCGTTCGGTGGCGGTACGACTATTTCTTCGCCTTCGACAATCCCTACGAGTTCTACCCGCGCGGCACCGACGACGATGCCGGCCTTGCCGCCGAGATCACCGTGCCGGCGGCGGAGGCGGAACGCCTCGCGCATGGGGACCTGCGCATGGCCATGCGCGGCCGACTGGGCGGAGAGTGCCTCTCCGAAAGCACCACTTTCTGGAAGGCGACGTACTCCAAACCGGTCGACTTCACGCTGAAGAAACGCTACCTGATCGGCAAGCTCGTCGAAGTCTATTTCTACGATGCCGCGTCGGGCAGGCTGCTCGCCCGTATCGCCGGAAGCGGAGAACGGCCTCCGGACACAAATCCGGTGCAGCCCAGATAGACTAGCGCCCCCTCCTGATGGACTGTCCGCAATGAACTTTCGTTCGTCCGATATCGCGCTGCCCGGCGCGTCCGTTTCCGACCCCGATCCCATCGTCGGCGGCCGCGTCGAGCTGCAACTGCTGACCACGCTCAAGTGCAACCTCAAGTGCACCTACTGCTCGCTCGGCGTCGGCGACATGCTCGGCTCGCAGACCGAACTGAAGTACGACATCGAGCAGTTGGCCGTCTTCGTCGACACCCACCTCAAGGGCAAGGAGGTCTACGTAACCTTCTACGGCGGCGAGCCGACGCTCAACCAGGACATGATGCTTGCTGTGATGCGGCGCTTCCCCGAGTTCCGCTACCAGCTACAGACCAACGGCACGCTGCTCGACGACCTGCCCGACTGGGTGCTCGCGAGGCTCTCGAACATCCTCGTTTCGATCGACGGCGGCGAGGCGACCACCGACGGCTATCGCGGCCGCGGCATCTGGCGCCAGGTGATCAGGAACCTCGACCGGGTGCATCATCGCGTCGGCGGTACCATCACCGCGCGCGTCACCTGGGGCAACCCCGATACGACCTTCGAGGAACTCGACGAACTCGCTTCGGCGCTGGAGACGATCGACTACCTCTACTGGCAGTTCGTCGCCGACGAAATGTATTCCGGTGATTCGGTGGAGAAGCGCAAGGCCGTGCTGGTCCGGCTCATCGACAGGTTCTTCGCCTCGACCGACACGCTCTATCCGCTGATTCCGGTCATGGGCATCGTCAGGAACAAGCTGTTCCCCAATCGCGGCACCGAGCTCTATGCCGGACTGACGCAATGCCGCGTGTCCACGCACCTGATCAACGTCATGCCCAATGGCCAGATATTCCCGTGCCCGGACATGATGTACGCCCACCACATGCAGATGGGCGAGATCCAGGGCAACTGGCTGAAGAAAAGCCCCCTGCAACCGACGCCGGAGATGCCCTGCGAGCAGTGCGAGGCCTTTCCCTGGTGCCGGCGCAACTGCATGAAGAACCTCTGGCTCGGCTATGTGAAGAAGGACGAGCGCTACCG
>JAEHDA010000095.1 GCA_016880655.1 Rhodocyclaceae bacterium | reverse complement strand
GCCTCGCCCTCGCCGCGGACGCGGAAGAAAGCGCCGTGTTCGTCGGCGCGCTCCTGTAGCACCTCGCAGTTCGCGTAGATGTCCTTGCGCAGTTGCTGCGCCGACCAGGGCAAAAAGAGCTCGGCCTCGACCAGGTCGCGCTGGAAGAAGTCGACGATGGCTTTGTGCAGCAGCGCGACGTCGTCGTGGCGACGGGCGCTCATGACGATGCAGTCGGGGTACTTCACGCGCAGCGCGGCTTCGTGTTCGGCTTGCGCGGCGGCGTCGCCGCCACCCTCGATCTGGTCGATCTTGTTGAAGACGCGCAGGCGCGGGATGTCATTGGCGCCGATCTCGGCCAGCACATGGTTGGTGACCTCGAGCTGGCGCTCGAAGCCGGGGTCGCTGGCGTCGATGACGTGCAGCAGCAGCGCCGCGTCGAGCGCTTCTTCGAGCGTCGACTTGAACGAGGCGACCAGTCCGTGGGGCAGGTTCTTGATGAAGCCGACGGTGTCGCTCACCAGCACGCGCGGCACGCTCTCGGGGTAGAGCGTGCGCACGGTGGTGTCGAGCGTGGCGAACAGCTTGTCCGCCACCAGCACCTCGCTGCCGGTGAGCGCGCGCATCAGGGTCGATTTGCCCGCATTGGTGTAGCCGACCAGCGCGACGTTGGCGAGCACCTGGCGGCCTTGCCGCCGCGCCCGTTGCGTCTTGCGCTCGACATCCATCGCATTGATTTCCTCCTGCAGCTCGGCGATGCGGTCGCGGATCTTGCGCTTGTCGAGTTCGGTGTGCGATTCGCCGGCGCCGCGGCCGCCGGTGCCGCTGCGCTGCCGGCCTTGCGGGCCGGCGAGCTTGGCCAGCTCGCGCAGGCGCGGCGCCATGTAGCCGAGCCGGGCGATTTCGACCTGCGCCCGCGCAGCAGGTGAGCGCGCGTTGCGATGGAAGATTTCGAGGATGACCATGGTGCGGTCCATCACCTCGCAACCGACATCGTTTTCGAGGTTGCGGGCCTGCGAGGGGGAGATCTCGTGATCGACAAACACGGCCTCGATGGCGCCACCGGCATCCGTTTCGGAGCCGTTCACGAAGTCGCGAATCTCCTCCCGCTTGCCGACGCCCAGATAGGCGGCCGTGTCGAAGGCGGCGCGCTTCTGGACAAAGGTGTGGACGACCTTGTACCCCAGCGTCTTGGCCAGGTCGCGCAGTTCGGCCAGGGATGCCGCGAACTCGACGTCGCTCACCGACGGCAACTGGACGGCCGCGACGACGGCGCTCAAGGGTCTCGATTTGAGGTCTGGGGGCATGCGGAGCGAGCTTCTCTGGGGTGGGCGAGGACGGAGTGTACCCGCCTATCCCGCAGTCGCCTGCGGTTTGACGTATTCTTGGGCCATGTCGATACGCCGCAAAACGATCTGGCTTGCCGTCCTCGCGCTCGTGGGCCTCGCCCTGAGCTGGTGGGCCGTGCGGTGGCAGCTGGAAGACCGGCTTGCTTCGGTGGCGCGGCGTGATCTCGACAGCATCGTCGAATTCGTGGCGCTGGAGATCGCCGGCATCGCCGAGGACGCGCCAACGCGCAAGGGCATCGCCCTGCTGGCGGAACTCGGACGACCCGGCAGCGCACTGGCGCGCACGCTGCGTCGCGTCGACGATGAATACTTCCGCCGGGTCTACTTCTTCGACCGGGCCGGCCACATCGTCGGGGCCGGCGACATTTCATCATCACCGCTTCCCGCCATTGTTCGGCAGGCACTGGCGGGCGAATCACCGATCTCGGCGGATCGCCGGGGGGCCTTGTTCGAACCTTACCCCGGCGATGAGGCGCAACCGGTCGTGGGCGTCTGGCATTGGCTGGCCGGCCAGGAACTTGGCATCGTTGCCGAGCGCTCCCATGAGCGTTTCATCCAGCCCGTGCGCTGGATCGATGCGGTGTTTTTCGTCCTGCTCGTGCTCGGCACGCTGGCGCTGGCCTTCCTGGCGCAGGTCGATCCGCGCAAGTTGCGCGAGGCGTTCCGCCGCGCCGACATCGACAGTTGCGGCCCTTACCGGATCAAGCGCCTGATCGGCGAGGGCACCATGGCCAACGTCTATCTGGCCGAGCATCGGCACCTGAAGCGCCTGGTCGCGATCAAGCGCCTCAAGATCCAGTCACAGCGCGACGAGACCCTCGAACGCTTCGACCGCGAAGTGCGGCTGGCGAGCCAGTTGTCGCATCCGAACATCATCACCGTCCTCGACCACGGCCGCGCACCGGATGGCACCTTCTACTATTCGATGGAGTTCATCAACGGCCTGACGTTGACGCAATGGGTGGAGCAGCACGGGCCGCTGCCGCCGGCGCGCGCAATCCGCATCCTGCGCCAGGTCTGCGCGGCCGTCGGCGCCATGCACGCGCGGCAGCTGCTTCACCGCGACATCAAGCCCGACAACGTCATCGCCTACGCCGCCCACGGCGACTGCGACCTGATCAAGCTGCTCGACTTCGGCCTCATCCGCGACCTGGAAAGCAAGGCCTCGCGCGACCTGACGCGCGATGCGCGCGTGCTCGGCACGCCGGCCTTCATGGCCCCCGAGCGCCTGCTCGATCCGCGCTGCATCGATCCGCGCACCGACCTCTACGGCATCGGCTGCATCGGCTTCTATCTGCTGACCGGCCGGCGGCCGTTCGAGGCGACGCTGGACGCCGACCTGGCGCAGCAGGTGCAGCATGTGCCGGCCCCGGTCGTATCGTCGTTGTCGGTCTTCCAGATTCCGGAGGCGCTGGATCATCTCATTGCCCGCGCCCTCGCCAAGCGCATGGACGATCGCCCGGCCGACGCCGCGACGTTCGATGCCGCCCTGCGCGAGATCGAGCCGGCCGTGCCCTGGCACCTGGAGCAGGCCCGCCTGTGGTGGCAAAGCGTGCTGCCAGGCGGCGAGCACTGATTCGCTGCCACAATGCGCGCTGACCTTGACCCGAACGAGCGATTCCGCCATGAACCCGAAAGACCCGAGCAAGCTCGACCGCATCGTCGCCGAAGCCCGCCAGGCCGCTGACAAACGCGAGCAGGGCTACCGGGAACAGGCGCTGAAGATCTACCCTTGGATCTGCGGCCGCTGCGCGCGCGAGTTCACCCACGCCAACGTGCGCGAGCTGACCGTGCATCACCGCGACCACAACCACCACAACAATCCTCCCGACGGCAGCAACTGGGAGCTGCTCTGCCTCTACTGCCACGACAACGAGCACCAGAAGCAACTCGAACTGGCGGCGGGCGGCGGTGACTCGGGGAAGCGCGGCAACGTCGCCACCCATTCGCCGTTCGCCAACCTCAAGGCCATGCTGGGCAACAAGCCGGGGGAGCCGAAGTAAGCGGCGTACCGCCACGGCTGACTTTTTTCCGTAACGAAACGATCATCCGCGTGCAAGTTGCGGTTCCTAGCATCGGCGAATCCAAAGCCGCAACGATGCGGGCAACCCAGACCATCCCGGAGATAAGCCGATGACCGATCCAGCCAAGCAGCCCCTGCGCCGCACCAATCCCGATGCCGACGACGTCGGCTACAACCCGACCGCCAACCCGACCTTCGACGCCGTACTGGCTGCGCGCCTGTCGCGCCGCGACTTCGTGCTCGGCAGCCTGGGCACGGGCGCCATGGCGGTGTTCGGCGGCGTTTCGCTGGCCGGCTGCGCCGGCAGCGGCGGCGGTACTGTCGGCGGCACGTCGGAAACGCTGCTCGGCTTCAAGGCGGTATCGAAGGGCCTCGCCGACGCCGTGGTGGTGCCCGAGGGCTACAGCGTCAGCGTGATCTGCGCGCTCGGCGATCCGCTGACGGCGGCGACGCCGGCCTACAACAACGACGGCACCGATACGGACTTCGAAAGCCGCTTCGGCGACCACCACGACGGCATGGAGTACTTCGGCCTGTCCGCCGCCGGCGCGCCGGACCCGAACAGCGGCGAGCGAGCGCTGATCGGCATGAACCACGAGGCGACCACCAATCCAGACCCGGCCGGCCCCTCGTACTTCATCCACGCCAACGGCGGCACCACGACGCTGCCGCGTCCGGCCGCCGAGGTTGACAAGGAGATGGCGCTGCACGGCATCTCGATGTTCGAGATCAGGAAGACCGCCGGCAAGTTCGCCTACGTCCGCGACTCGGCGTTCAACTTCCGCATCCACCAGCAGACCCCGGTCGACCTTTATGGACCGGCGCGCGGCCATGGCCTGGTCATGACCAAGCACTCGACGGGCGGCACGCAGACGCGCGGCACGCTCAACAACTGCGGCACCGGCCGCACGCCCTGGGGCACGCTGCTGTCCGGCGAGGAGAACTGGGCCGGCTATTTCACCCGCTCGGCGACGGACAATGCCGCGCGCGGCAACGACAAGAGCGTGACCTCGCTCAATCGCTACGGCCGCGCCCAGGGCGCCGCCAGCCGCCACGGCTGGGAAACCGGCGGGAGCGACGACAAGTACCAGCGCTGGAACATCGGCAAGACCGGCGTTTCGGCCGACGGCACCGACGATTACCGCAACGAACTGAACACGATGGGCTACATCGTCGAGGTCGATCCCTACGACAGGACGCGCACGGCGCGCAAGCGCACCGCGCTGGGCCGCTTCGCCCACGAGGCCGCCGCCTTCTCGGTCGCCACCGCGGGCAGGCCGCTGGCCATCTACCAGGGCGACGACGCGCGCAACGAATACATCTACAAATGGGTTTCGGCGGCGAACTGGGATGCGGCCGATGCCAATGCCGCCGACCGGCTGGCCGTCGGCGACAAGTATCTCGACAGCGGCAAGCTCTACGTCGCCCGCTTCAATGCCGACGGCAGCGGTGACTGGCTCGAACTGACGATTACCGCCCCGGCGATCGCGGGCTATGCGACCTACGCCTTCGCCGACCAGGCCGACGTGTGCGTCAATGCCCGCCTCGCCGGCGACGCGCTTGGTGCGACCAGGATGGACCGTCCCGAATGGAGCGGCGTCAATCGCACCAACGGCGAGGTCTACATCACCCTCACCAACAACAGCAACCGCCGCCTGAATCCGACCGGCTCGCAGGTCGCGCCCGACGCCGCCAACCCGCGTGTCTACACCGACACCAAGGCCGGCGGCAGCACCAGCACCGGCAACGTGAACGGCCACATCATCCGCATCCGTGACACCGGCGGCGAACCGGCGGCCACCACCTTCACCTGGGACGTGTACCTGTTCGGCGCGGAGAGCGGCGCCAGCGCTTCGGTCAATCTGTCCGGACTCACCGCCGACCAGGATTTCTCCAGCCCCGACGGCCTGGTCTTCTCGCGCGCCACCAACATCTGCTGGATCCAGACCGACGACGGCGCCTACACGGACGTCACCAACTGCATGATGCTGGCAGCACTGCCCGGCAGCGTCGGCGACGGTGGCGCGGTGGCGGTGACCGACACCGGCGTGACCACGCAGCGCGGCAAGCTGCCGACCGCCGAGACGCTCAAGCGCTTCCTGGTCGGCCCGGTCGGCTGCGAGATCACCGGGGTATGCGAAGCGCCGGATGGCAAGACGCTGTTCATCAACATCCAGCATCCCGGCGAAACCACCGCCATCGCCAACATCGGCGACCCGAGCCTATACACCAGCCACTGGCCGGGCAGCACGGGCTACGGCGCCGGCGGCGCCTCTGCCCGGCCGCGCTCGGCCACGATCGCCATCACCAGGGACAACGGCGGCCGCGTCGGCACCTGAGCGCTCGCGGGCGGCGTACCGCCACGGCTGACTTTGCTCAGGCTGCCGCGCCCAGCCGGCCGTCGCGGTAGTCGGCCATGGCCTGCCGGATCTCCTCCTGGGTGTTCATCACGAACGGGCCGTACTGCGCGATCGGTTCGTTCAGCGGCCGGCCGGCGACGAGCAGCACCCTGGCGTCGCCGGCTGCTTCGATCATCACGCCGTCGGCCTGCGCATCGTTGGCCAGGATGGCCATGTGCTGCTTCGGGATGGCGCGCCCGGCGACGCCCGCTTGGCCCCGATACACGTACATGAAGGCGTTGTGTCCCGGCGGCAAGACCTGCGCGAAGCGCGTGCCGGCCGGCAGGCGGATGTCGAGGTAGAGCGGGGCGGTGGCCTCGCGCGTCACTGCGCCGGAAACGCCGTGGCTGGTGCCGGCGATGACCGTGACGGCGACGCCGTCATCGGTCGTGTAGCGCGGCAGGTCCGTGGGGCCGAAATTCTTGTACCAGGGCACGCACATCTTGTCGCGGGCGGGCAGGTTGAGCCAGAGCTGGAAGCCTTCCATCACGCCTTCCTCCTGCTGCGGGATCTCGGAGTGGATCACGCCGCGCCCGGCGGTCATCCATTGCACGCCACCGTTGCCGAGCAGGCCTTCGTGGCCGGCGCTGTCGCGATGGCGCATGTTGCCGGCGAGCATGTAGGTGATGGTCTCGAAGCCGCGATGCGGATGGTCGGGGAACCCGGCGATGTAGTCGTCCGGGTCGTCGCTGCCGAAGGCGTCGAGCATCAGGTACGGGTCGAGGCGGCGCTGGAGCGAGTGCGGCAGCACGCGGGTCAGCCTGACGCCGGCACCATCGGAAGTCTCGGTGCCGACCACCAGTCGCTCGACGGCGCGCGGGCGAAGGACGACGTCGGCGTTCGGTGTCGGGTTGGATTTCATGGCATCTCCTTTGTCGAGTCTGACATTGACTTGCATAATGTAGTTCATTGCCCGACCCAATCAACGAGCCATCCGACATGCACGAAATCAAGCCCGGCCAGTCCGTCGAACTGCTGAAGGAACTGCACATCCTCACCCGCGACGGCAAGATGAACCAGGACAGCCGGCGCAAGCTCAAGCAGGTCTACCACCTGTACCAGTTCATCGAACCGCTGCTGGAGGAAATCCGCGCCGACCACGCGGATATTCGCCTGGTCGATCACGGCGCGGGCAAGTCCTACCTCGGCTTCATCCTCTACGACCTGTTCTTCAAGGCCCGCGAGGCTGGATCGCACATCTACGGCATCGAGACGCGCGCCGAACTGGTCGAGCGCTCGCGCGATCTGGCGACCCGGCTGGGTTTTGCCGGCATGAGCTTCCTCAACCTGACGGTGGGGCAGTCGATCGATTCCGGGCTGTTGCCGCCGCAGGTGGACATCGTCACGGCACTGCACGCCTGCGACACCGCCACCGACGACGCGATCCGCTACGCGCTGGCGAAGCGGGCGGCCTTCATCGTGCTGGTGCCCTGCTGCCAGGCCGAGGTCGCGGCCGCGCTGCGCAAGAACAAGGGCAGGGTGCCGGCCGGCCCGCTGGCGGAAGTGTGGCGCCACCCGCTGCACACGCGCGAGTTCGGCAGCCACGTCACCAACGTGCTGCGCTGCCTGCAACTCGAAGCGCACGGCTACCAGGTCAGCGTCACCGAACTGGTCGGCTGGGAACACTCGATGAAGAACGAACTGATCATCGCCCGCTACAAGGACCTGCCGCGCCGCCGCCCGGCCGGGCGCCTGGTCGAGCTCCTTCAGGCGCTGGGGCTGGAAGAGCTCTCCGGGCGCTTTTTCACCTCGCCCTAGGTGGTATCCTGCAAGCGGGAGAAGACGCGCAGGGTCGCCAAGGGGAGAGTACGTGTCCGCAGTCGATGGTTTCCGCAAGTCCGCCAGCGCGACTCGCCGCTTTGCGGCCTGGGCAATGGCGGCCACGCTGCTGGTCAACTTGTCGGTCATCGGCATGATTGCCGTGATGTCGATCCAGAGCAGGCAGGAAGCGCTCAATGACGCCACCCGCCTGACCGAGAACTACTCCCGGATTCTCGAGGTAAGCCTGGTTGGTTTCATCAGGACCGTCGACAACACGCTGCTGACGGTCGTCGATGAAGTGAATCAACAAAAGGCCCGCGGCGGCATCGACGACAAGACACTCGAAACCTTCCTGCGCCGTCAGCATACCCGCGTTCCCGAGGCGCTCGGGCTGCGAATCGTGGATGCGCTGGGCGTGACGCGTTACGCCGTCGGAGAAGTCCTGGCGCGCAACGCCAACCTCTCCGATCGCCCCTATTTCATCCGGCATCGGGACGACCCCAACGCCGGGCTGGTGATATCGGAGCCGTTCGTGAGCTGGATCAGCGATCAGTGGGTGATCACCCTATCGCGCCGGCTGAACAACCCCGACGGCTCTTTCGCCGGCGAAGCGCACATGACGGTCGCTACCACCCAACTGGTTCGCATGCTCGCCAGGCTCGACCTGGGTCCGAACGGAAATTCCGGACTGTGGACCAGCAAACCTACGCTGATCGCCCGCCATACCAGGGCGGACCCTGCGGGCGCCAGGACCGGCGCCACCTCGCCGTCGGACCAATTGCGCGAGATCCTCGCCTCCGGCAAGACGACGGCCTTCTATCACGCTCGGTCGGGAATCGACGGGGTCGCGCGCCAGTACCATTTCCGGCGGATCGACGGCTTCCCGCTCTTCGCCATAGTCGGGCTGGCCGACGAGGACTATCTGGCCGATTGGCGGGACGATGTCCGTCACCTTGCCATGCTCGGCGGCTCGTTTGCGGTGGTCACGCTGCTCTTCGCCTGGCTGGCGCATGCCGCGTTCCGGCGCCGCGAACAATCGCAGCTCGCCCTGCGCGAAAGCGAGGAAAGGCTCGACCTGTGCATCGGCGGCGCGGACCTGGCCATGACCGACTGGGATGTGCGCACCGACATGCTCGTCTTCGGCGACGGCTGGCACAAGCTGCTGGGCTTCAAGCCCGACGAGCTTGCGCCGCGCCCGTCGACGCTGGCAGGGATGATCCGGGCGGAAGACGTGGCGCGTGCCCGCGATGCGCTGGTTCAGCACCTGAAAGGCGATGCGCCGATGTTCGAAGCGGAAGTCCGGATGCGCCACAAGGAAGGCCGCTGGGTCTGGGTACTGGGGCGGGGCCGGGCGGTCGAGCGCGCCGCCGATGGCCGGGCGGTGCGCGTTACCGGCATCGGCATGGACATCACCAAGCGCAAGCAGGCGGAAGCGGAGGTCGAGCGGCTCTCGCAATGGAACGAGCTGCTGCTGAACTCGGCCGGCGAGGGCATCTACGGCGTAGACCTGGGCGGAAAGTGCACCTTCGTCAATCACGCCGCGGTCGCCATTCTCGGCTTCGCCAGGAACGAGATCGTCGGCAGGAACCAGCACGAGCTCTTCCACCACCATCACCTGGACGGGACTCCGTATCCTGCCGAGGAGTGCCCCGTCTTCGCGACGCTCCACGACGGCATCCGGCGGGAAGTGGAAGATGGCTTCGTGCGCAAGAACGGCGAGGCGTTCCCGGTCCAGATGACGGTGACGCCCATCCACGAGGCGGGCCGGCTGGTCGGCGTGGAGGTCGTGTTCCAGGATATTTCGCGGCGCAAATCGATGGAGGCCGAACTGATGCGGCTGGCGACCACCGATGCCCTCACCGGCATTGCCAACCGGCGCCGCTTCCTCGAATACATGGAATCGGAACTGGCGCGGGTCAAGCGTTTCACCGACCCGTCGTTCCTGCTGATGATGGACCTCGACAACTTCAAGAACGTCAACGACACCTGGGGCCATTCCGTGGGCGACGCCGCGCTCCAGCACTTCGCCGACGTCTGCCGGCTGCGCGTGCGCCAGTCCGATTTCTTCGGTCGCCTGGGCGGCGAGGAGTTCGGCATCGTGCTGTCGAGGACGGACGCCTCGGGCGCCCTGCAGTTCGCCGAGGATCTGCGGCGCAGCGTCGCCGACTCGCCGGTGCAGACTGCCAAGGGGCCGATTTCGCTGACGGTCAGCATCGGCATCGCGGAATTCAATCCGGGCGATGAGACCCCCGACAACATCCTGGTGCGCGCCGACATCGCGCTCTACCGCGCCAAGGCCGGCGGCCGCAACGCCGTGGTGCTCGATACTTCGGCGGTGGCCGACTAGCGCCTACTCCACGCCCTGGCCGGCGAGGTATTCCTCGTAGGTGCCGCGGTAGTCGATGATGCTGCCGTCCATCCTGATCTCGATGATGCGGGTCGCCAGCGACGACACGAACTCGCGGTCGTGCGAAACGAATACCAGCGTACCTTTGTAGCGCTCCAGCGCGTTGTTGAGCGACTCGATCGATTCCATGTCGAGGTGGTTGGTCGGTTCGTCCATCAGCAGCACGTTGTTGCGCAGCAGGATCAGCTTGCCGAACAGCATGCGGCCCTGCTCGCCGCCGGAAATCACCTTCACCGACTTCGTCACTTCGTCGCCGGAGAACAAGAGCCGGCCGAGCGTGCCGCGCATCAGCGTTTCCACGTCGCTGCCGGTATAGCCGCCGGCACGCACCCACTGGCCCATCCAGTCGGTGAGGCTCATGTCCTCGGCGAAGTCGGCCGCGTGGTCCTGCGCGAAGTAGCCGGGGCGAGCCTTCTCGGCCCACTTGATCTTGCCGTGCAGGGGTGACAACCCGCCCAGCGCTTCACCCGCCAGCAGACGCAGTAGCGTCGTCTTGCCGACACCGTTCTCGCCGATGATGGCAATCTTGTCGCCGGCTTCGATGCTGGTGAAGAAGTTCTTGATCACCGTCACCCCGGCCACGTAGCCGAAGCAGAGGTTCTCGATCTCGACCGCGTGGCGGTGCAGCTTTTCCTTGTCGTCGTAGTCGAAGCCGATCCACGGGTATTGCCGCGACGAGGGCTTGATGTCCTCGATCTTGATCTTCTCGATCTGTTTGGCACGCGAGGTGGCCTGGCGCGCCTTCGATGCGTTGGCGGAGAAACGGCGCACGAAGTTCTGTAGGTCCGCGACACGCTCCTTGGCCTTGGCGTTGGCGGCCGACTGCCGCTCGCGCGCCTGCGTCGATGCTTCCATGAAGTCGTCGTAGTTGCCCGGATAGACGGTGATCTTGCCGTAGTCCAGGTCGGCCATGTGCGTGCACACCTGGTTCAGGAAGTGGCGGTCGTGGGAGATGATGATCATGGTGCTCTCGCGCTCGTTGATCACGTTCTCCAGCCAGCGGATGGTGTTGATGTCGAGGTTGTTGGTCGGCTCGTCGAGCAGCAGGATGTCCGGGTTGGCGAACAGCGCCTGCGCCAGCAGTACGCGCAGCTTCCAGCCCGGCGCCACTTCGCGCATCGGCCCGTTGTGCTTGTCGGTGGGGATGCCGACGCCGAGCAGCAGTTCGCCCGCGCGCGCCTCTGCCGTGTAGCCGCCGTATTCGCCGAAGTGGTGCTCCAGGTCGGCCGCCTTCATGTAGTCGTCTTCGGTCGCCTCCGGGTTGGCGTAGATCGCGTCCTTCTCCTGCATGCAGGCCCACATCTGTTCGTGGCCCATCATCACCACGTCGAGCACGCGCTGTTCCTCGTAGCCGAACTGGTCCTGGCGCAAGAAGGCCATACGCTCGTGGGCGTCGAGGCTGACGTTGCCGGCCGAGGGCTCCAGCAGCCCGGCGAGGATCTTCATGAACGTAGACTTGCCCGCGCCGTTGGCGCCGATCAGGCCGTAGCGGTTGCCGTCGCCGAACTTGACGGAGACGTTTTCGAACAGGGGCTTGGCCCCGAACTGCATGGTGATGTTGGATGCGGCGAGCACGACTGGATCCTTACTGGGGGGAGGGGGGCGAAGCGCCCGAAATTGCGGCCAGGCGCGCAGTTTACCCGCTGACTTCTCCGGTACAGTGCTGTAAATGAAAACAATGTCGCTCGACAAGCTCCTCCAGTCGCAGGGATTCGGCACCCGCAGGGAGTGCCAAAGCATCATCGCCGGCGGCGCCGTCAGCGTCGGCGGCGAGCCGGTCGCCTACCACGATGCCGCTTTCGACCCCGAAGGGCTGGAGTTCGCGGTCTCCGGGGAACCGTGGAGCTACCGCGCCCGGCTCTACATCGCCCTCGACAAGCCGGCCGGCTACGAATGCTCGCGCAAGCCCAGTCACCATCCCGGCGTGATGACGCTGTTGCCACCGCAATTTCTTGCCCGCGACGTGCAGGCGGTCGGCCGGCTCGACCACGACACCACCGGCCTCTTGCTGCTTTCCGACGACGGCGCCTTCATCCACGCCCTGTCCTCGCCAAAGCGCCACGTGCCCAAGGTCTATGTTGCCACCACCGCCGATCCGGTCACCGACGAGCTGCTCACGCAGCTCCGGCACGGCGTCAAGCTGCACGACGAGCCGAAGCCGCTGACGGCCGAGGTGAGGCAGCTCGACACGCACAGCCTGGAAGTCGTCGTCGAGCAGGGCAAGTATCATCAGGTCAAACGCATGCTCGCCGCCGCCGGCAACCACTGCGCCGCCCTGCGCCGCACCGCCATTGGCGGCCTGACGCTCGCGGCGCTCGGCCTGGCCGAAGGCAAGTGGTGCTATCTCGAACCAGCCCAAGTCGCGCAACTCCGGGCGTAATCACAAGGAAAACTCATGGCCAAACCCAACTACCAGTTCGAAAAACGCCAGCGCGATCTGGCGAAGAAGGCCAAGCAGGAAGAAAAGCGCCGCCAGAAGCTCGCCGGCAAGGCTGCCACCGACGCTGGCGCCGCCGCGCCGGACTCGCCCGAAGCTGCGCCGGCCGCGGCTCCCGAGAGCGGCAAGACCACCCCGGACGCGTAAGCCGGTATCCCGGCCGGTCAGACCATGCGTTCCGGTTTCACCCATGCGTCGAACTGCTCGCCGGTGACGAGGCCGAGTGCCAGCGCTGCTTCGCGCAGTGATGTGCCCTGCGTGTGTGCGTGGCGGGCGATGCGTGCCGCGGCGTCGTAGCCGATGTGCGGGTTCAGCGCCGTCACCAGCATCAGCGATTTCGCCAGCAGTTCGGCGATGCGTTCGCGGTTGGGTTCGATGCCGTGCGCGCAGTGCGTGTCGAAGCTCACCATCGCGTCGGTCAGCAGCCGCAGGCTCTGCATGAAGTTGTGGATGACAAGCGGCTTGTAGACGTTGAGTTCGAAGTTGCCCGATGCGGCGCCGATGGAAAGCGCCACGTCGTTGCCCATCACCTGGCAGCAGACCATGGTCAGCGCTTCGCTCTGCGTCGGGTTCACCTTGCCGGGCATGATGGAACTGCCCGGCTCGTTCTCGGGAATGCGCAGTTCGCCCAATCCGCAGCGCGGGCCGGAGGCCAGCCAGCGTACGTCATTGGCGATCTTCATCAGTGCGGTGGCCAGCGCCTTCAGCGCGCCGTGCGCTGCCACCAGCGGTTCGTGAGCCGCCAGCGCGGCGTAGCGGTTCGGGGCGACGCGGAACGGCAGCCCGCTTTCGTCGGCGAGCCGCACGGCAACCCGGTCGCCGAATTGCGGGTGGGTGTTGAGCCCGGTACCCACTGCGGTGCCGCCGACGGCGAGTTCGAGCAGCGCCGGGATGCCGGCGACGAGCGCATCTTCAGCATGGTCGAGTTGCGCGACCCAGCCCGACATCTCCTGTCCCAGCGTCAGCGGCGTGGCGTCCTGCAGGTGGGTGCGGCCGATCTTGACGATGTCGGCGCAGGCCGTCGATTTTTGTACCAGCGTCGTCCGCAGCGTGTCCAGCGCGGGTTGCAGGGCCTGCGTCACGCCGGTTGCCGCGGCGAGATGCATGGCGGTGGGGAAGATGTCGTTGGACGACTGGCCGAGATTGACGTGGTCGTTGGGGTGGACGAGGCGCGCGTTACCGCGCACGCCGCCGAGCAGTTCCGAAGCCCGGTTGGCCAGCACCTCGTTCATGTTCATGTTGGTCTGCGTGCCGGACCCGGTCTGCCACACCGAGAGCGGAAACTGGTCGGCATGCCGGCCGGCCAGTACCTCGTCGGCCGCCAGCGCGATCGCCCTGGCCACCCCCGGGTCGAGCAGGCCGAGTTCCACGTTGACCTGTGCGCAGATGCGCTTCAGTCGCGCCAGCGCCAGCAGCAGCGGCATGGGCATGCGTTCGATGGAGATGCGAAAGTGGCTGAGCGAGCGTTGTGTCTGGGCGCCCCACAGCACATCGGCGGCGACTTCGACCTCGCCCAGCGAGTCATGTTCCAGCCTGACGGTCTTGTCCATGGCGCCTCCGTTGCCCGAATCCGGAACTTT
>JAEHDA010000094.1 GCA_016880655.1 Rhodocyclaceae bacterium | reverse complement strand
TTCGACCGCACGCTCGCGGCGCTGTCGCCCCGTCCGCTGGCGATCGGCGTCGGCTTCGAGCTGGCGCGCGTCGACTCGGTTCGCCCCGAACCGCACGACATCCGCCTCGATGCCGTCGTTACGGAATCGGGCGGACGGGAAGCTGTCCGGGGCGCTTGCTTTCGCGCCGGTTCCGAACGATGATTTTGATATGGAAAGTGGACATAGCACGGACGCCCTGCCGCTGATCGCCCTGCAACCGGTGGTCGATGCGCAGCAGGGGTGGGTGGCGATGTTGCTGCGCGCCGAGCCGCTGCCGGACGAGGCCGCGCAACGGCGCTTGTTCGATGCCGCCGGCCTTGCCGACGCACTCGACGGCCTGCCGTGCATCGTTCCGGCCTTCGGTCGCGCCGTCGATGCGCCGGCCGGCGGCTTCATCCATCCCATACCCGCGCTCACCGCTACCGACCCCGCGGCGCCGGCCGGCGCCGCCCCGCCTGAATGCGGGTCCGGACCCTGCCTGGCGCTCGGCGTCGACAGCTTCTCCGCCTTCGAGCGCTGTCGCAAGGCCGGCTTCACCTGGTTCGCGGGCAACTACGCGCTGCGTCCGATGCCCGGCATGGCGGCGCGCAACGCTACCCGCCACGCACTGGTGCTGCAACTGCTGACGCTGATCGCCCGCGACGCGGATGCGCGCGAGATGGAAACCCTGATCAAACAGGATCCGCAACTTTCCTACCAGTTGCTGCGCCTGGTCAATTCGGTCGCCTACGCACCAGGCCAGCGGATTGCCGGTTTCAACCAAGCGATCACCATGCTCGGCCGCAAGCCGATGCAGCGCTGGCTACAGTTGCTGCTCTACGCCCGTCCGGATGGAAGCGACAAGAACGCACTGTTGCCGCGCGCGGCCATGCGTGCCGCCTTGATGGAAGCACTGGTCCCGGCCGACGATGCCGCGCTGCGCGAACAGGCGTTCATGGTCGGCATGTTTTCGCTGCTGGAGGTCCTGCTGAACGAGCCCATGGCCAAGCTGCTGGCGCCGCTGCATCTTTCCGTGGAAGTGAATCGCGCGCTCATGGAACGCGGCGGCGCGCTCGGGCCGGCGTTGCGCGCGGTCGAGGCCGGCGACACGGGCGAGGCGCCGCTGGCGAACGCGCTCGCCGCAGCCGGCATCGCCCACGACGCCTGGAGCCGGGCGCTGGTTCAAGCGTGCCATTGGGCCGTACGCGTCAGCCGCGAGGCGTGATCGCGCGTTATGATGGCTCGCGGTAACGGAATGCTTCCAGGAGTCTGATCGTCATGCGCAAAGTCCTTCCCCTTGCGGCCCTGCTGGCCGTCACCTCCCTTGCCTTCGCCCAGCCGAAAGTCAGTGGTGGCGGCACGCCACCCGCGGCCGACCAGTCCGCCCAGGACAAGGCCGCCGCCGAAAAGGAGCGTCGCGAGGCGGCGAAGAAGGCGCTGGGTGCATTGAAGGGTGGCCAGCGGGACAAGGACAAGCGCGACGACCGCAAGGGCGGCCGCTGAGTTCCGCCCGCCTCAGGCGGCAAGGTGCTGGTAGAGCACCGTCGACAGATAGCGCTCGCCGAACGAGGGAATGATCACCACGGCCAGCTTGCCCGCATTTTCGGGACGGCGCATCACCGCCAGCGTCGCCCAGACCGCCGCCCCTGACGAAATGCCGACCAGCAGCCCCTCTTCGCTTGCCATCCGGCGGGCCATGTTCACGGCGTCGTCGTTGGAGACGCAAACCACTTCGTCGTAGGCGGCGCGGTCGAGGATCTTCGGCACGAAACCGGCGCCGATGCCTTGGATGACGTGCGGCCCCTTCTCGCCGCGCGAGAGCATCGGGCTTGCCGCCGGTTCCACCGCCACCACCCGGACCGCCGGATTGTGCGACTTGAGCGTCTTGCCGACGCCGGTGACGGTGCCGCCCGTGCCGACGCCGGCGACGAAGATGTCGACCTTGCCGTCGGTGTCGCGCCAGATCTCCTCGGCCGTGGCGGTGCGATGGATGGCCGGATTGGCCGGATTCTCGAACTGCTGCGGGATGAACACGCGCGGATCGACCGCGGCCATCTCGTCCGCCTTCTGGATCGCCCCGGCCATGCCGGCCGCGCCCGGCGTCAGCACCAGCTCGGCGCCGTAGGCCATCAGCAGCGCGCGGCGCTCCCTGCTCATCGTATCCGGCATGACGAACACCGCCTTGTAGCCGCGCGCCGCGCAGACCATGGCCAGGCCGATGCCCGTGTTGCCCGAGGTCGGCTCGACGACGATGGTGTCGGGCTTGATCTTGCCGGCCGCTTCGGCGGCTTCGATCATCGCCACGGCGATGCGGTCCTTGACCGAGTGCGCCGGATTCATGAATTCCAGCTTGCAGGCGATGGTGCCGGAGATCCCTGCGGAAAGGCGGTTCAGCCGCACCAGCGGCGTGTTGCCGACCAGGCGGGTGACATCGTGGGCGATTCTCATGCTTGCCCCAGGAAAAGTTGGTAGGCCGGGTTCTTCGATTCGTCCCAGTGGCGGTAGCCGAGGTCCTTGAGGAAGGCGCGGAAGGCCTTCATTTCCTTCACCGGCACCTGCATGCCGACCAGCACCCGGCCGTAGTCGGCGCCATGGTTGCGGTAGTGGAACAGCGAGATGTTCCAGCCTCGACTCATCTTGTCGAGAAAGTTGAGCAGCGCACCCGGCCGTTCGGGAAACTCGAAGCGGTAGAGCAACTCGTCGGCGAGGCCCGGCGCGCGCCCGCCGACCATGTGGCGCACATGCAGCTTGGCCATCTCGTCGTCGGTGAGGTCGAGCGTCGGCAGGCCATGCTTCTTCAGCGCTTCGACCAGCTTGAGCGACTCGGCACGGTCGGCGACCTGCACGCCGGCGAAGACGTGCGCCTCCTTCGCGTCCGAGTAGCGGTAATTGAATTCGGTGACGGCGCGCTTGCCGATCAGGCTGCAGAACTTCCGGAACGAGCCGGGTTTTTCGGGAATGGTCACCGCCAGCACGGCCTCGCGCTGCTCACCGACCTCGGCGCGTTCGGCGACGAAGCGCAGCCGGTCGAAGTTCATGTTCGCGCCCGAAGCCACGGCCACCAGCGTCCTGTCGTGCGCCCCCGTCGCCT
>JAEHDA010000093.1 GCA_016880655.1 Rhodocyclaceae bacterium | reverse complement strand
GCGAGATGGTGGCCAGGCTGCTCGCCGCGCCGATGGAACACTACACGCGCCTACAGGGCGCCAAGGTCTGGCACCTGGCGCTGCTCGAATACTGGTTGCAGCGGCATGTGGATGCGGCCTAGGGCGCTGTTCCCGCATATCATGCCGGCTTCATCAAGAATGCGCGGGTTAAGAGGGCTGCGATGACCGGGATGCAGTGGGTGATGGCGAGAGTCTTGCGACCGATCGCTGCGGTGGCCGTGCTGTCCGGATTGGCGGGACCGGCCGAGGCGGGGTGCACTCTGCTGGACGGGCACCTGACCAGCGCATTGCGGGCGCGGATTCCGCCGGGAGCCGCATCGCTGCCCGCGGACGCGGCGCCGCGCGTCGATGCCCTGCGGCCGGTATTCGACCGGCTCGTCCAAGTATCCGGCATCCGCCCGGCACTGCTGGTTTGCGACGACCGGATATTCAACGCCATGGCGATCGGCACGCGCGAGCAGGGTGCAGTGGTCTTCTATCTGCCGCTGGTGCGCTTTCTGGATGGCCGCGCCGACGAAATCGCCGCCGTGATGGCGCACGAGTTCGCGCACCTGGCGCTCGATCATGCGCGGCAGAACGAAGCCGCGGCGCGCGAGATCACCCGTTCCGCGCAGAAGCTCGCAAACGACCAGTACCGCCGCACCGGCAACGTCTCGGCGGCCGTGGCGCAGGCCAGGCAGTTCGGCCAGATCGAGGTGGCCAGGTATTCGCGGTCCCATGAACGTGAGGCCGACGAGAAGGGATTTTCGCTTGCCGTTACGCTGGGAGGCTATAGCGGCGAGGGGAGCAAGAATCTGGCGCTCGCATTGAGCAAGCTGCCCATGGCCGAGCGCCCGGCCTACCTGGAAACACACCCGGGCTGGATCGAACGTTTCAGCAAGGCTGATCTGCTGACGATCAACCAGGATTACCTGAACCAGGCCGCAGCGCTGTATTCCGGCCGGCGCTGGCGGGACTTGGCCGAGCTGGTCGATCGCTGGCTGGTGGCAGTTCCCGACAGCGGTGCAGCGTGGTACTACAAGGGGAAGCTGGTTCTGCGTCAACCGGCATCGCGCAGCGCGATCACCCGCACCTTCGAGCAATCGCTGGCGCGCTACATGGACAATGAGACTCTCGGCACCCGCTCGCAGGAGGATCAGGCCGAACGCGACGATGCCTGGTATTCGCTGTGCAGCGCCTTGTTCGACGAAGGCTACCGCCGGGAGAGCATTGCCTGCTCGAAGTACATCCTCGACAACAACAAGCGCGAACGTTTCCGCATCCGCAATTTCGGCGAACACCATCAGCTGATCACCAGCACCGACAGCCCGCCGCCCGACCTGTTTGTGGCGCGCAACCCGGACGGCGGCAAGCTCATCACCAACCATGTGGGCGTTGCCGCCAGCCGCGGCAACTACTCGCCGGCCGCGCCGCAATGGCGGGCGCAGCGCTTGCCCTGACGCGACACGATCGACACCGGCCGCCATGACCGTCGCGGCTCGGTATAGTTGGGGCCATGGAAACCCATATCACCGATTCCTTGCGCCATGCCGAAGCCGGCCGCGAGGCCGAGGCCATCCTGCGCAAGTGCGTGCATTGCGGTTTCTGCACGGCGACCTGCCCGACCTACCAGTTGTTCGGCGACGAGCTCGACGGACCGCGAGGCCGCATCTACCTCATCAAGCAGGTGCTGGAAGGCGCGCAGCCGACCGAAAAGACGCGCCTGCACCTGGACCGCTGTCTGACCTGCCGTTCCTGCGAGACCACCTGCCCCTCGGGCGTGCAGTACGGCCGCCTGCTCGACATCGGCCGCGAGGTCGTCGCGGCCAAGCTGCCGCGCACGGGTGTCGACGCGGTGATGCGCAATGCGCTCGTCACGCTGCTGCCGCGACCGGGCCTGTTCGGACCCGCGATGCGGCTCGGCCAATTGTTCCGGCCCTTGCTGCCGGGTGCGCTCAAGGCCAAGGTTCCGGCAAGGCGGGATCCCGGCCCCTGGCCGCTGGTGACGCACCAGCGGCGCATGCTGGTGCTGGCTGGATGCGTGCAGCCGGCCATGCTGCCGGGCATCAACGCCGCCGCGGCGCGCGTGCTCGACCGGCTCGGCATCAGCCTGGTCGAAGCACGAAGTGGGAAAAATGAGGCGGGGTGCTGCGGCGCCGTGCGCCATCACCTCGACGACGTAGAGGGCGGCCGCGACGACGCGCGCCGCAACATCGACGCCTGGTGGCCCTACGTCGAAACCGGCTGCGAGGCGATCGTGGTCACCGCGTCGGGCTGCGGCGTACATGTCAAGGACTATGGCCACCTGCTGAGTGGTGACGCGCGCTATGCGGCCAGGGCCAAGCGCATCGCGGCGCTGGCGCGCGACGTTTCCGAGGTGGTGGCGGCCGAAGCCGAACGATTGGCCGTGCTGCTCGGCGTATCGCCACGGCTGACTATCGGGCGGGTCGCCTTCCACTCGCCCTGCACGCTGCAACACGGCCAGAAGCTGCGCGGCGTGGTCGAGTCCTTGCTGACCCTGGCCGGCTTCGAATTGACACCCGTGGCCGACGGCCACATGTGCTGCGGCTCGGCTGGAACCTATTCGGTACTGCAAGCGGAGATCGCCGGCCAGCTGCGCAAGAACAAGCTGGCGGCGCTCGGCGCCGGCCAGCCGGCCATGATCGCCAGCGCCAACATCGGCTGCATCACGCACCTGCAGGAAACCAGCGCCGTACCCGTGCGGCACTGGGTGGAGCTGATCGACGAGCGTTTGCGCGAACGGGCGTGAGCGCAAGGCGCAGGCGTGCGAGAATCGGCGCCTGCGATCGCTTGAAGGGGGAACGGTCATGGCGGCATCGGATCAGGGCGGCGACGACGAACGCCGCGTCAATGTACGGGTGCGGGAGATGTTCGTCGAGGCCTACGACATCCTCGAGCCGTTCTTCGATCCCGCCAATGCCTGGGCCGGCCAGATGCACGAGCATCTGGCCTTCCGTGCTCTGCACGAGCGATTTCCGGAGATGTCCGCCGACGAGGTGCTGACCATCGTCACCGCGGCCAAGCGCGTCTTCGGCTCGGGCGGCAAGCCGGTGCCCTGAGCGGCGTCAGTTGCCGTTCTTCACCAGCAGCTTCGCCTCCGCTTCGGCCACCTTGGTGCCCTCTTGGTTAACGCAGACGCCCGCGAACGACACCATGCCGCCATTGTGCTTGGGCTTGTCGTCCCTGGCCGTGACCGTCCATGTCGTGGTCAGCGTGTCGCCCGCGCGCACGGGTTCCTTGAAGCGGATGCAGTGCTCGACATAAGCGATGGCGGTGCCATGCAGGAGCATGCCCATCTGCGCCGCCATGACGTTGCTGGTCAGGTAGCCGTGGGCGATGCGGCCGCCGAAGCGGGTGCCCTTGCCGAACTCTTCGTTGATGTGCAGGGGATTGAAATCGCCAAACAGGCCGGCGCCGAGGACGATGTGCGTTTCGGTGAGCGTCATGGTGGACTCGAACGCGTTGCCCACCTGGAGTTCGTTGTAGCTGCGACCGGGAAACATGGAATTCTCCGATGACAAGTGACGGCGACCAGTATAGCGGCGCGGGCGAGTTCGACTACGTGGTGGTCGGCGCAGGTTCGGCCGGCTGCGCGGTGGCCGGCCGCCTGGCGGAGGACAAAGGCGTGACCGTGGCGCTGCTCGAAGCCGGGCCGCGCGACTGGAGCCCGTTTGTGCATGTGCCCGCGGGCGTCATCGCCACCGTGCCGACGCACCACTGCAACTGGGCCTTCAAGACCGAGCCGCAAGCGGCGCTCGACGGGCGGCGCGGCTACCAGCCGCGCGGCCGCGTGCTCGGCGGCAGCAGCGCCATCAACGCCATGATCTACACCCGCGGCGTGCCGCAGGACTACGACGCGTGGGCGGTGCCCGGCTGGTCGTGGGACGAGGTGCTGCCGTATTTCAAGCGCGCCGAGCACAACGAGCGCGGCGCCGACGACTGGCACGGCGTCGGCGGGCCGCTCAACGTCGCCGACCTGCGCTCGCCGAACCGGGTGCCGCAAATGTTCGTCGATGCCGCGCTGGCTTGCGGCTACCCGCGCAACGACGACTTCAACGGATCGACGCAGGAAGGGGTCGGCTTCTACCAGGTGACGCAGAAGGATGGCCGCCGCTGGAGCGCCGCGCGCGCCTACCTGCATGGCCAGGGCAACCTCGCCGTGCTCACCGATGCGCATGCGACGCGCGTGCTGTTCGAGGGCAACCGCGCCACGGGCGTCGAGATCCGGCGCGGCGGCGGCCGCCAGGTGCTGCGGGCACGGCGCGAGGTGATCCTCAGCGCGGGGGCCTTCCAGTCGCCGCAGTTGTTGATGTTGTCCGGCATCGGGCCGGCAGCGACGCTGCGCTCGCTCGGCATTCCCGTGCTGCGCGATTGCCCGGCGGTCGGGCAGAATCTCCAGGACCATGTCGACTACGTGGCGCTGTATGGCTCGCGCAGCCGCGACCTCGTCGGCATCTCCCTCGGCGGTGCGGCGAAGGTCGCCGGCGAGGCGGTGCGTTACCTGGCGACGCGCAACGGCATGCTGAGCACCAACTACGCGGAGGCCGGCGGCTTCCTGAAGACCGACCCCGGCCTGTCACAGCCTGACATCCAGCTCCATTTCGTCATCGGCCTGGTCGACGACCATGCGCGCAACTGGCGCTTGGGCCACGGCATGAGCCTGCACGTCTGTCCGCTGCGCCCGGCCAGCCGTGGCGAGGTGACGCTCGCCAGCGCCGATCCGCTGGCGCGGCCGAGGATCGATCCGCGCTTTCTCTCGGCGCCCGGGGACATGGCGACGCTGCTCAAGGGCGTGCGCATCGCCCGCCGCATCATGGCCGGCGCCGCGCTGGCACCCGTGCGCGATGCCGAGATCAATGCCCCGCGCGACGACGGCGACGACGCGCTGGCCGATGCGATCCGCGCCCGCGCCGACACCATCTATCACCCGGTCGGCACCTGCCGCATGGGCACCGATGGGGCGTCGGTGGTGGACCCCGAACTGCGCGTGCGCGGCGTCGCCGGCCTGCGGATCGCCGATGCGTCGATCATGCCGCGGCTGATTGCCGGCAACACCAGCGCACCCTGCGTGATGATCGGCGAGAAGGCTGCCGACCTGATCCGCTCGCCCCTATAATCGCGCCATGCCGCTGACCATCGAAGCCTGCACCGCCCAACACATCGGCGACCGCCAGGAGCAACAGGACCGGGTGGCGGTTTTTTCCCACCCCAAGACGAAGGGCGCGCTGCTGGCCGTGGTCGCCGACGGCATGGGCGGCCACACGGGCGGCGCGCTGGCGGCAGAGCAGGTGCTGCATGCGGCGAACAACAGCTTCAGCGCCATCGGCCTCTCACCGGAGCACGTCCGCGACATGCTGCAATCGGGCATCCGCGACGCCCACGACGGCATCCGCCTGACGCGCTACACCAGCGAGCAGGATCCGCACAGCACCGCCTGCCTGTTGATCCTTCAGCAGGGCCGCGCCGACTGGGCGCACTGCGGCGATTCGCGCATCTATCATTATCGCGACGGCGCGCTGGTCAGCCGCAGCACCGACCATTCCTACGTGATGGACCTGGTGCAGCGCGGCTTCCTCACCGAGACGCAGGCGGAACAGCATCCGAACAAGAACATCCTGGTTTCCTGCCTTGGCGACCAGGAATCGCCGCGCGTCGATTTCGGCAAGACGGCGCCACTGGTGGCCGGCGACTGCTTCCTGCTGTGCACGGACGGGCTGTGGGCCTATTTCATGGACAGCGAATTGGGGCAGGTCCTGAAGGAGATGGCGCCGCGCCAGGCGGCGGAGTGGCTGATCGATGCCGCGCGCAAGCGCGCCCATGGTCGCGGCGACAACGTCTCGCTGGCGATCGTCCGGCTCAAGGAAGCGGAAAAGCCGCCGTCGCTGCTCCGCCGCTGATCAGCCCAGCCACTTGCGGCGCCAGAAGACCAGCGCCAGCGTTGCCGCCACGCCCAGCATCAGGCCGATGATCATGCTGAAGCCGTCCGGGTTGTCGAGCAGGGGCATGGTGCGGAAGTTCATGCCGAAGATGCCGGCCAGCAGCGACGACGGCAGGAAGATCAGGGCGATCACCGTCAGCACCCGCACTTCCCGATTGACGCGGTTGCTCACCGTGGACAGGTAGATTTCCAGCAGGCCGGCAATCAGGTCGCGGATCGCCTCCAGCGACTCGATCACGTGCACCGTGTGGTCGTAGATGTCGCGCAGGTAGGGCTGCACCTCGGAACTGAAGAAGCGGTCGTTGCGGCTCAGGCCGTTGATGACCTCCCGCAACGGCCAGACGGCGCGGCGCAGGGTAACCGTCTCGCGGCGCAGGCGATGCAGGGTTCCGAGCACGCGCGAGCTTGGTTTCTTCATCAGTTCTTCTTCGAGGAGTTCGGCCCGCTCGCCGAGTCCTTCCAGAACCGCGAAGTAGCGGTCGACGATGGTGTCGAGCAGCGCATAGGCCAG
>JAEHDA010000092.1 GCA_016880655.1 Rhodocyclaceae bacterium | reverse complement strand
GTCGTGGGTGACCAGGATCGCCGTGGTGCCCGTGGCCTTGATGATGTCGCGCACTTCCAGCGCCAGCCGCTCGCGCAGTTCCACGTCGAGGTTCGAGAACGGCTCGTCGAGCAGCAGCAGTCGCGGGCCGGGCGCCAGCGCGCGGGCAAGCGCGACGCGCTGCTGCTGGCCGCCCGACAACTCGTGCGGGAACTTGCCGCCTTGGCCGGCGAGCCCCACCAGCGCTAGCAGCTCGTCGATTCGCGCCTGGCGTGTCGCCACGGCTGACTTTTTGTGGAGGCCGAAACCGATGTTGTCCGCCGCCGAGAGATGCGGGAACAGCGCGTATTCCTGGAAGACCATGCCGATGCTGCGCCGCTCGGGCGGCACCATGGCGCCGGGACTGCCGACCATCGTGCCATCGATGCGCACTTCGCCGGCGCTCGGTTGCTCGAAGCCGGCGATCAGCCGCAGCGCCGTGGTCTTGCCGCAACCGGACGCGCCCAGCAGGCAGCCGATCTCGCCCCGGGTGAGCGAGAACGATAGTTCGCTCACGACGGCATGCTTGCCGTAGGCATGGGCGACGCGATCGACTTCAAGCAAGGGCATGGCGTGGCGACAACAAATGGCCGTCAAGAATGATTCTCAAATATAGTACACGAACCGTGTCGCTCCGCTTCCGCCCGCTTGCCGCCTTTGCCACCCTGATCGCGATGCTTGCCGCGTTGCCGGTCTTGTCGGTGGGAGCCAACCTGCTGGTCGGCGGCACCGGCGATACCTGGAGCCATCTTGCGGCGACTGTATTGCCGGAGTATGTCGCCAACTCGCTGTGGCTCTGCCTGGGCGTCGGGTTGCTGGTGGCGAGCATGGGTACCGTATCGGCGTGGCTGGTGGCGACGCTGGAATTTCCCGGCCGGCGCGTGTTCGAGTGGGCGCTGCTGTTGCCGATGGCCATGCCGGCCTACGTGCTGGCCTACACGTATACCGATTTCCTCCAGTTCGTCGGGCCGGTGCAGACATCCCTGCGCGAGAGCTTCGGCTGGCGCAGGGGCGACTACTGGTTTCCCGAAGTGCGCAGCCTGGGCGGCGCCATCGCCATGTTCGGCTTCGTACTCTATCCCTACGTCTATCTGATCGTACGCACGGCCTTCATGGAGCGCGCGGCGGGCATGATCGACGCGGCACGCGTGCTCGGCCTGTCGCCGCTGCAAGCCTTCCTGCGCGTGTCGCTGCCGCTGGCGCGGCCGGCCATCGCCGCCGGCGTCGCGCTGGCGCTGATGGAGACGCTGGCCGATTACGGCACCGTCGCCTACTTCGCGGTGCCGACGTTTACCACCGGCATCTACCGCGCCTGGTTCTCGCTCGGCGACCGCGCGGCGGCCGCGCAACTGGCCGCCGGCCTGCTCGCCTTCGTGCTGGCGATGCTGGCCGTCGAGCGCGCCAGTCGCGGCCGGGCGCGCTACCACGACACCAGCCTGCGTCGCCCCGGCGCCCGCCGGCGCCTGCACGGCATGCGCGCGGCGCTGGCCAGCTTCGCCTGCCTGATGCCTGTTGTGCTGGGCTTCGCGCTGCCGGCCGCGCTGCTGCTCGGCCTGGCGCTGGGCGAAAGCGAAACGGGATTCGGTTTTCGTTTCCTTCGCCTGGCCACCAACAGCTTCACCGTCGCGGCACTGGCGGCGTTGCTCGCCGCCATGATCGCGGTACTCATGGGCTATGGTGCGCGGCTGGCGGGCGCGAATGGCGGCGGTCTGGTGGCGCGGCTGGCGAATCGCCTGGTCGGCCTGGGCTACGCGGTGCCAGGGTCGGTGATCGCCGTCGGCGTGCTGATACCTGTCACGCGCCTCGACCACTGGCTGGCAGGGATGTGGCAGGACGCCACCGGCAGTCATCCAGGGCTGGTCCTGACCGGTGGCATCGCCGCGCTCGTCTATGCCTACCTGGCGCGCTTCCTGTCGATCGCCCTACAGACCGTCGAAGCCGGCCTGGTCAAGGTGACGCCGGCCATGGATGCGGCCGCGCGCAGCCTCGGCTGCGGTGAGGCCGAGACCCTGCGGCGCGTGCACCTGCCGCTGATCCGCGGCAGCGTGCTGACCGCCGCGCTGCTGGTATTCGTCGATGTGATGAAGGAACTGCCGGCGACGCTGGTGATGCGGCCGTTCAACTTCGACACGCTGGCGACACAGACCTATACGCTGGCGGCGGACGAGCGGCTGGCGGAAGCGTCGATTGCCGCGCTGGCCATCGTCGCCGTCGGCCTGCTGCCCATCGTGTTCCTGGCCCGGCAGATCTCCGCGGGCCGGTCGGCGAGCGGCTGCTAGCCGCCCTTCTTCAGCGCCCGGCACTCCAGCGGCAACAGCCCCGCCTCGATGTCGGTGCGGTCATGGCCCATCACCGTCATCTTCTCGGGTACTTCGGCGCTGCCGCAGACCCAGGCGATCGGCACCACGGGAGCGCCCTCGACCACCGCCGGCCGCAGGCTCAGCACCTTGCCGGCGATCGCCTTGCTGGCGCGGTTGCCGAAGGTCAGGTGGATGACGCCGTCCGCGACGGTCACCGCGCTCACGTAGTTGTTGACGATCTTCTCCGCCACCGGCAAACCCGCGGCGTCGTTGTCGACGGGCATCTCCTGGCTGGCCGCCCAGATTGCCGCGATGGGCCGCTTGGCGATGTCGGCCAGCGGCAGTGCGGCCTCGATCTGCGCCCTGACGATCTTGTCGAGATAGCTGGGCACCGCCATCAGCGCCAGGATGGTGATGACGGCGACGACCGCCATCATCTCCACCATGGTGAATCCCTGAATTCGCTTCATGCCAGCACCTTCGTCATGTCGGCCATGACGGGATGATAGCCGAAGCGCCGCGGCCTATCGCCAGCCGCTCATTTCCAGCCCGCCCTGTCGTAGATCTTCTGGGCCAGGGCGGCGTTCCTGGCCAGTAGCGGAATCGGCAACGTGTCGGCCTTGAACTGGCCGAGCCCTTCCAGCGCCGGGTTGGCCGGCTTGACGGACGCCACGGCCGGCCACTCGTTGTTGCCGTTGGCGAAATGGGCCTGTGCTTCGTCGGAGGCGAGGTATTCGAGGAACTTCACGGCCGCTTCCTTGTGCGGGGCGGTCTTCAGCATGCCGCCACCGGAGATGTTGATGTGGGCGCCATGTCCCCTCTGGTCCGGCCAGACGATGCCGACTCTCTCCATTGCTTTCTTGTCCTCCGGCTTGTCGGAACGCAGCAGCCGGACCAGGTAGTAGCTGTTGGAGATCGCGACCCCGCATTCACCGGCGGCGACGGCCTTGATCTGGTCGGTGTCGCCACCCTTCGGCTGGCGGGCGAAGTTGGCGACCACGCCGCGTGCCCACTCCTCGGCCTTGGCTTCGCCCTGATGGGCGATGATCGACGCCAGTAGCGACAGGTTGTACGGGTGCGACCCCGAGCGTGAACAGACCTGGCCCTTCAGTGCGGGCCTGGCGAGATCCTCGTAGTTCCGGACGGCCTCGGACTTCACCGTCTCCTTGTTGTAAATGATGACCCGGGCGCGGGTGGAAAAGGCGAACCAGTCGGTGCTGCGCAGGTGGGCCGGGATGCGCTGCTCCAGCAGCTTCGACTTGACCGGGGCGAACAGGCCCAGTTCGTCGGCCTTGGCCAGGCGCGCGGCATCGACCGTGATGAAGATGTCGGCCGGGCTTGCCGCACCCTCGTTGCGGATGCGCTCCAGCAGTTCATCCTCCTTCGCCTCGATGCGGTTGATGGCGATGCCGGTCTGACGGGTGAAGTTGGCGTAGAGCGCCTCGTCGGTCTGGTAATGGCGGGCTGAATAGAGGTTGAGAACCTTCTCTTCCGCACTGGCAGACATGGCGACCAGGCAGGCCAGGGCGGTGATGGTTGACTTCATTGCTGGGGACTCCACTTGAATGGGTGGAGCTAGTATATGCGAACGATTCGCAAGTGTGAAACTATTGCTCGGCGACGCGGCGGGCGCCGTTGAATCGCCTGGTCCAGTAGCGGCCGCTCATGTCCTCGACGCGCACCCGGGCGCCGCGGTGTGGCGCATGCACGAAAAGGTTGTCGCCGAGATAGATGCCGACGTGGGAGAAGGCGCGGCGCATGGTGTTGAAGAACACCAGGTCGCCGGGTTGCAGTTGGTCCTTGGCCACGGCGTCGCCGCTCCGGCTCATTTCCCTGGCCGAGCGCGGCAGGTCGAGTCCGAGCGATTCGCGGAACACGTGGCCGACGAAGCCGGAGCAGTCGAAGCCCGTTTCCGGTTTGCTGCCGCCCCATCGGTAGCGAATGCCGAGCAGGTCGAGCGCCTTGTCCAGGGTAGCGTCGATGGACGTCGTCGCCCGTTCCAGCAAGGTCGTCGACTCCTGCAGGACCAGGGGCGGCTCCTCGTCGGCGCGTGCCGGGGCGGCCGCCATGATGCTGGCGGCGAACGTGAACAGGACTGCCTGGGTGGTCTTGCGGGCAAACATGGCGGCGGACTATAGCCAATACGTGGCGACGCTGCAAACCCCGGCCACAAACAAACTATAATCGCGCTTTATCGCCACACAAGGGGAGCCGCATGTCATCCGCAGCGCCGTTCAGGGCTTATCTCATCCGCGAGGAAGAGGGCAAGATCGTCGGCGGCTTTGCCGGGATGACGGAAGCGGAACTGGACCGCGGCGAGGTGACCATCCGCGTCGCCTATTCGAGCGTCAACTACAAGGATGCGCTGGCGGCGACGGGCGCGGGCAGGATCATCCGGCGCTATCCCTGCGTCGGCGGCATCGACCTTGCCGGCACGGTGATGGCGAGCGCCGATCCCCGCTTCGTGCCGGACGACCAGGTGATCGCCACCAGTCACGACATCGGCGTCGCGCATCACGGCGGCTATTCGGAAGTGGCGCGCATTCCGGCCGACTGGGTGCTCAAGCTGCCGCAGGGCCTCAGCCTCAAGGAGGCGATGGCGCTCGGCACGGCGGGTTTCACGGCCGGCCTCGCCATCGTGCGCATGGAAGAAAACGGCCTCAAGCCCGCCAACGGACCGGTGATCGTCACCGGCGCCACAGGCGGCGTCGGCAGCCTGGCCATCGACATGCTGGCCGGGCTCGGCTATCACGTGGTCGCGCTGACCGGCAAGGAGGCGGAAAAGGATTACCTGCTCGGCCTGGGCGCCAAGGAAGTCGTGTTGCGGCAGTCGCTCGATCTCGCCAGGATCAAGCCGCTGGGCAAGGAAACCTGGGCGGGCGCGGTGGACAATCTCGGCGGCGACGTGCTGGCCTGGATCGCCAGCACCATGAAGCAGGGCGGCACCATCGCCAGCATCGGGCTGGCGGCGAGCATGAGCCTCAATACTACCGTCGCGCCCTTCATCCTGCGCGGCGCCTGCCTGCTCGGCATCGACTCCGGCTATATCGGCGAACCCTATCGCAGCGGCGTGTGGCGACGGCTGACTTTGGACCTGCGACCGCGGCACCTGGCCGCGCTGACGCGCACCATCCGTTTCGCCGAACTGCCGTCGGTGTTCGACGACTTCATCAAGGCGCGCGCCAAGGGCCGCATCGTCGTGGCCATCGGCGGCGAGTGACGACGACATGAACAAAGCCGCATTGCCCCGCATCATGGTCGTCGACGATTCCCGCATCGTGCGGGCGACGATCATCAAGCG
>JAEHDA010000091.1 GCA_016880655.1 Rhodocyclaceae bacterium | reverse complement strand
TGGGCGCCAGCAAGCGGCTGGCCGAGATGGTTTGTCAAACACTACAGGCTGACGCCGCTGCGACCCGATTCGTCGTGGTTCGCTTCGGCAACGTCCTGGGATCGTCGGGCAGCGTGATTCCGAAATTTCGCGAGCAGATCGCCCGGGGCGGGCCGGTGACGGTGACCCACCCGGACATCATCCGCTACTTCATGCTGATTCCCGAGGCTGCCCAGCTCGTATTGCAGGCCGGACAGATGGCGAGCGTCGGCGACGAGGGCGGCGAGATCTTCGTGCTCGACATGGGCGAGCCGGTGAAGATCGCCGACCTCGCGCGCGACATGATCCGCCTGTCCGGCTTTTCCGAAGACGATGTCCGCATCGAGTTCACCGGCCTGCGTCCGGGCGAGAAACTCTACGAGGAACTGCTGGCCGATGGCGAGGCGACACTGCCGACGCCACATCCGAAGCTGCGCATTGCCCGCTCCTCGCTTGCACAGGACGACGCGTGGCTGTCGGCGCTGCTGGCGTGGCTGGATGCGCCGGTCAGGTCCGAGGCGGAAGCCAAGCAGGGGCTCCGGCAGCGAGTGCCCGAGTACCATCCGGCGAACCATTGAGCGGAAATGACGGCGGGGACCGAAGTCCCCGCCGGTAGTCATTCTGTTTCTTGGATGGCTACATCCTCAGCAGGCCGTTTTAGGCGGCCAGTGCGAAACGCTCATCGTTGGCGTTTGTGGTTTTGCGCGGATTACGTCCGTCGCCTCTCGGGCCGCCTGCTCACCTTCTACGCCCTGTCGAAACCAGTACACCCCCCCAGTGGTGGAGGTGGCGGGAATCGAACCCGCGTCCAGAACGCTTCCGGGTCGCCGGAATTACGACCATGGTCGGCATTATGGAGGCGGGACCCCGCCAATTCAAGCTAAAGAACGTCCAGGAGTTCCAGCGGGGTGGCGATGGTCGCGTCGGCGTTCCACTCACCGATGGGAAGTCCATCCCCGAGGTAGCCCCAGCCTGCGGCGACGGCGCGCATTCCTGCGGCATGGGCGGCCTGGATGTCGCGCAGGTCGTCGCCGACGTACAAAGTCAGCCGTGGTGACACGCCGGCCGTTTCGCAGGCCAGCACAAGCGAGTCGGGCGCCGGCTTCGGCCTGGGCGTCGAGTCGCCGGAAACGATGGCAGCCATGCGCTCGGTGAGCCGGAGACAGTCCATCAACGGTTCGGTGAAACGGGCCGGTTTGTTGGTGACGACGCCCCAGCGGATGTCACGTCGCTCCAGCTCTTCGAGCAGCGCCGCCATGCCGTCGAACAGCCGCGTGCCCACGCACAACCTCGCCGCGTAAAGCTCCAGAAAGCGTTTGGCGAGCTCAGGGTAGGCGGGCTGGTCGGGTGCCAAACCGAAGCCGATGCCCAGCATGCCGCGCGTGCCGGCCGAAACATGCGGGCGCAGGGTGGCCGGGTCCAGTTGCGGCCGGCCGACTTCAGCCAATAGTTCGTTCAACGCGCCACCGAGGTCGGGTGCCGTGTCGGCCAGCGTGCCGTCGAGGTCGAAGAAGACGGCGCGGATGCCCTCCTCAGGCATCACGGCGGGCACGGATCAGGTAGTTGACCGAGGTATCGCTGCCGAGCGAATAGGTGCGGACGAGCGGGTTGTAGCTCATGCCGACGACTTCCGCCACCGAGAGTCCTGCCTCGCGGCAAAGACGGGCCAGCTCTGCCGGACGCAGGAAGCGGGCGTAGTCGTGGGTGCCGCGCGGCAGCATGTTGAGGATGTACTCCGCGCCGATGACCGCGAAAAGGTAAGCCTTGGGGTTGCGGCTGATGGTCGAGAAGAACACCGTACCGCCGGGCTTCACCATCTGCGCGCAGGCGCGGACGATGCTTGCCGGATCGGGCACGTGCTCCAGCATTTCCAGGCAGGTGACGACGTCGAATGATGCGGGCTCGTGCTTGGCCATGTCTTCGGCCGCGATGTGCCGGTAATCGACTTTCAGGCCCGACTCCAGAAGGTGGAGTTTCGCAACGCCGAGCGCCTTTTCTCCAAGGTCGATGCCGGTTACCTCGGCACCGAGCGCCGCCATGCCTTCGGAGAGCAGTCCGCCGCCGCAGCCGACGTCGATGATCTTCCTGCCCTTGAGTCCGCAGTTGCGGTCTATCCAGCCGAGTCGCAGCGGGTTGATGTCGTGCAGGGGCTTGAACTCGGAGTTCGGGTCCCACCAGCGGTGGGCGAGGTCGCCGAACTTGTTCAGTTCCTGGGGATCAGCGTTTGCCATCATGATCTTGCATCCTTGGCCGCCAGAAAAAAAGCCCTGCTGCGCAGGGCTTTCTTTCCGATTGCGGGAGAGCTTACTTCGGGGCGCGGGTGCCGATGATTTCGACTTCCACGCGGCGGTCGGGTTGCAGGCACTCGACCACCTTCTTGCTCTTGGCTCCCTTGCAGAGCTCGGCATTGGTGACCGGCTGCTTGCTGCCCTTGCCTTCGGTGTAGACGCGGTTGGCTTCGACGCCCTTGGCGA
>JAEHDA010000090.1 GCA_016880655.1 Rhodocyclaceae bacterium | reverse complement strand
TCACTGCCGGCTTCTTGGCAGCGGCCTTCTTCACTGCCGGCTTCTTGGCAGCGGCCTTCTTCACTGCCGGCTTCTTGGCAGCAACCTTCTTCACTGCCGGCTTCTTGGCAGCGGCCTTCTTCACTGCCGGCTTCTTGGCAGCGGGCTTCTTGGCGACGGGCTTCTTCGCCGGAGCAGCCTTCTTTGCAGCCGGCTTCTTCGCCGGAGCAGCCTTCTTGGCGGCAGGTTTCTTAGCCGCGGGTTTCTTGGCTTTCTTCTCTTCAGCCATATCGAACCTCCTTCACAAAGTAACAGGAAAGAAACACCATAAACAAACTACAACCCGTCTGGGCTAGCACGGATTATTCAACGCCTTCAAGCAATTGAAAGCGACGAATTCCTCATGTTTTTCCATCCATCACTGCGCTTTGGCGCAGCGTGCGGTTGCACGATCGCGCCGCCGCCACGCCCCGAAAAGTCTGTGTGCGCTGCTGGTGCGACATGAAATTCGCGACGGGCATATCCCCGCGCTTGCCGATGGCAAGCGGGATGGCAGCGTTATTGGAGATTCGAAGAATTGCTGAAGAGGGAATCGGGAACGCGAGGTTTGCCGAACCTGAAATCGAATGCCATGCCCTGGTTGAAATACCGTAGCACTTCGCATTCGCGGCAACCTGTATCAAGCGTTCCCCTCCACTTGCGGACACCTGATCAGGCATCCTCGTAGCGACCTACTAGATATAGTGTGTCATTGACTAGCTGCAACTAATTGTAGTAGGGCGGTTCCATTTTGCAAGAATTTTTCAAAACTTGCGAGATTCCATGACGACAGTGTCGCGCCGATGCAACTCAGCGACGCAGCAACTTGCGCAACCGAGCCCAGTCGAAGCGCGGTCCCGGATCCGTCTTGCGCCCAGGTGCGATATCGGCATGGCCGACGATTTCTTCAATGGCGAAGGCGCGGCGCAGGATGCGGATCAACCTGGCCAGCCGGACATACTGGATGTGCGTGAACGGCTCCTCGTCGCAGCCCTCCATCTCGATGCCAAGCGAGAAGTCATTGCATCGTTCCCGGTCGCGCCAGACCGATATGCCCGCATGCCAGGCGCGTCGGGTGGTGGGCACGAACTGGATCAGGCGGCCATCGCGACGGATGAAGAAGTGCGCCGACACCCGCAGGACTTGAATTTCCCGATAGTAGGGATGCGCGTCGGCCTTCAGGCAATTGGTGAATAGCTGCTCAACGCCGCTGCCGCCAAATTCTCCTGGCGGCAGGCTGATCGCGTGTATTACCACCAGCCGCACCGTCTCGTTCGGCGGGCGCTCGTCCTGGTTGGGGGAGGGAACAGCCTTGGCGCCAGACAGCCAGCCATCGGCGGACAAGTGCGGGCCGAACGACCTGATCATCAGGCGCTCAATCCTTCAATCCGAGGCGTTCCATCCGGTAGCGCAGCGAACGGAAGGTAACACCGAGAAGTCGGGCCGCCGCAGTCCGGTTGAAACGCGTCTTGTCGAGGGCATCCAGGATGGCCTGCTTCTCCGCCTGGTCGAGTCGGTCCTGCAATGGCAGCTCGTCGCTGATTTCAGGATGATCGGGTTCCACCGCCAGAGGCGCGAGGTTGAGTTCGGCCACGTCGATGACGTCGCCGGCCAACAACGCCAAGGTCCGTTCGAGCACATTCTCCAGCTCGCGAACATTGCCCGGGAACGGATAGGCCCTCATGGCCTCAAGCGCGGCGGGCGTCAGGGTCGGCGTCGGCCGCCCGGTCGATTTCGCCAGGCGATCGAGAATCCTGTCCGCGAGAAGCGGAATGTCCTCGCGACATTCGCGCAGGGGCGGCATGCGGATTTCTATGACGTTGAGGCGATAGAACAGATCCTGGCGGAAGCGTCCCTCCGCAACCATGTCCTTCAGGTTTTGGTGCGTGGCGCTGATGATCCGAACATCGATCGGTTCTTCCGCCGTCGCGCCGACCTTGCGCACCCGCTTCTCCTGGATCACCCGCAGCAACTTGACCTGCATGGCCAGTGGCAGATCGGCGACCTCATCGAGAAACAGGGTGCCACCGTTAGCCGCCTGGAAGAAGCCGTCCCGATCGCTGTCGGCACCCGTGAAGGCCCCTTTGCGATAGCCGAAGAACTCGCTCTCCATAAGGTTTTCCGGGATGGCGCCGCAATTCACCGCCACGAACGACGCCGTCGACCGGGGGCCCAGCTGGTGCACCAGTCGCGCCGCCAGTTCCTTGCCGCTACCCGACTCGCCTGCGACATAGACGGGCGCCTGGCTACGCGCCACCCGCTCGATCATGCCGCGAACCGACGCCATGGCCGCGGTGTCGCCCACCAGCTCCGGGCCGCCAGTGCGCTGGACTTCCTCGCGCACCGGCAGGTCGATGGCCGACTTGACCAGCGCCCTCAGTTGATCAAGAGACACCGGCTTGGACAGATAGTCGAACGCTCCCAGCTTCAGCGCCTGGACCGCGTTCTCCATGCTGCCATGCGCCGTGATGACGGCGATGGGCAATTCGGGATGGGACTCGGCAACCAGCCGAACCAGCGACAAGCCCTCGCCATCTGGCAGGCGCATGTCGGTCAGGCACAGGCTGTAGGTGCTGGTCGCAAGCAGTTGCCGGGCTTCCGCAACGGACGCGGCACAGTCGGCGGCAAGCCCCATGCGCGCCAGCGTCATGTCGAGCAGTTCTCGGATGTCGGCCTCGTCGTCGACGACCAACACCCGCCTCAGGTCATTCCGATTCCGGCGATCGAACTTGACGGACATGGTCCTCCCTTTGCATCAACGCGAAAATGACCGCCGCCCGGGCCGTCGAGGAGATCGAGATGGGCGCCATTGGCATCACTCAATTCCCGGGCAATATAGAGGCCCAAGCCGGTGCCGCTGCCACGGGTGGTGAAGAACGGCTCGAATATCTTGCCCCGGTCGGCTGCCGCTATGCCTGGGCCGTCGTCAATGATATGCAATTCGACACGTTCCGGCGCGACCGGCTCGACATTGATGCGAACTGCGCCCGCGGCGTCGCTCGCATAGCGCAGTGCGTTGGTGACGAGGTTTTCCAGAATCCGATACAGGTGGGCGCGATCAAAGCACACCACCTCGTCTTTGCCAACGGCGACCCGAATTCGCTTTGCGGCACTCGCATCATGGAGGGCGTACTCCTCGACGAACTGGTCCAGGAAGGCTGCCAGAGCGACGCTCTCCTGCTGAACCCGGTCGCGGCGCCCCAGTTCCAGCACTTCGCCCACCAGCCGGTTCAGGCGGTTGCTGTTGTCGCCAATGATCCGGACCAGGCGGGTGCGCGTATCGGCACGCTGCTCGTCAGCCAGCAACTCACCGGCATTGGTGATCGCCGCCAACGGATTGCGGATTTCGTGGGCGATGTTGGCGGTAAGGCGACCAAGCGCGGCCAGTTTGATCTGTTGGGCTTGAGCCTGGAGGCGGCCGAGGTCCTGTAGGTAGATGAGGGTATTGCCGCCCTCCTCCGGCGGCATCAGGCGAACGAGCAGCGGTTTGCCGTTCGGTGCGTTCAGGATGTCGGTCGATTCGCCTGCCGATTGACGCCTGCCAAGACGTTCGGCCAGTGCGGGCCAGTAGTCGACAACCGGGACGGAACGGCCGGATGGCCGGCTGATCGACAGCTGCATCTCTGCCTGCGGATTATGCAGACGTACCATCCCCATGGCATCGACAACCAGCACGCCATCATCCATGTCCTGGATGACCTGGCGGTTGATGCGGATCTGGTCGGCAAGCTCGACGCCGCGCTGCCGTGCCAGATTCTCGTTGGCGACGACGCGACCGGCCAGCATGCGGGCGATCAATGCCGTCGCAAAGAATCCGATGCTGGTCAAACCCGTTCGGACGAAATCGTCAATCGCGGCGTTGAACTGCAACAGCCGGATGGTCTGCTCGATCAACACAGCCAGCGTCGCCAAGGCCGCGAAGAAGAGCGTCAGCCGCCCTTGGCCGATCAGCGCCGCACCGGCAACCACCACGACCAGCATGAGGGCAATGCCGCTCTTGGCGCCACCACTCGCATACATCAGAACGGTCAGGAATACGACGTCGCAGGCGACCTGAATCGACAGCTGGAGGTTGAACGCGCGATCGATGCGCTGCAACGATAGAAGGAACGCAAAAGCGACTACCAGGTAGGCGGAGTCTGCCCACAGGAACAGGGTCGGATTTTGCGATGCCAGGTTGGCGGTACCGCCTGTCATGAGGAAGGCGATCAGGAATACCGCCCCGGCTACCAGGCGGTAGACCGAGAAATAACGCAGGGAACGCCAGTAGCTGTCGGCCAACCCGGCATCGGCCATCGCGTTGGAGGCCGGCAGCACCTCAGTCATGCCGATTAAGGGCAGCCAGTCGGCGATGTTCCTCGCCGCAATAGTGGCGGCCCTCGTCGGACACACTTTCCGTCAATGGCACGTGTAGTCCGCAATAAGCGCAGCTGACCATGGTTTCGGCGTCGGCCGTACCGGCGGGATCGTCCCGGCGGGCAATTGAGCGCGGCTGCCGCAGCCACCAGTAGACGGCCACGGCAATGAGAAGAAAGAGGATGAACTTGCCCACGTCAGAGATCGTTCCGCACCTGTCGGCGAATCATACCGCGATCCCGGCAACTTCCCGTTTGCTACCGTCGATGTTGAGGGCAACGTAAGTGAGTATTGCCTCGGTGACCTTGACGACGACCGGCGAAGTCGGGTTTCGCTCCGCGTAAACGGCGACATCCACGGTTATCGAAGTACGGCCAACGCGAATGATATCGGCGTAAAAGGAAACCACGTCGCCTACCGAAATCGGTTGTCTGAACTGGAACGAGTTGACGGCGACGGTTGCGACCCGGCCGCGAGCGCGACGCATCGCGGCTACGCCGCCCGCGATATCGACCTGAGCCATCACCCAGCCGCCGAAGATGTCGCCCGCCGCATTTACGTCGGCAGGCATCGGCATGACCCGCAGGACGGGCTGCTGATCGGGCAGGTTTGCGACTTCTTCCGTCATTTCGATGAGACCCCCTTCATGGCCATGATGCGCTCAGGGACGGAACCTTGAATGCTCGCGGGCCGCCTGTCAACAGCAGTTAGAATTGACTTCATGAGAGGATTTCATCCGGCCGCCACCCTCCCCGCCCCCGACTCAGGCGAACGCCGCGACTGGCAGACGGTACGCACGCTGTGGCCCTATCTCTGGGAGTGGAAGTGGCGCGTGGTTTTCGCCCTTGCTTGCCTGATCACTGCGAAGATCGCCAATGTCGCGGTTCCCATCGTCTTCAAGAACATCGTCGATGCGCTCACGGTGCCCCGGGAGCAGGCGTTGTTGCTGGTACCGATCGGTCTGCTCGGCGCTTATGGGGTGCTTCGGTTCTCCACGGCGCTGTTCACGGAATTGCGGGAAATCATATTTGCTCGCGTCACACAGCGGGCGCAGCGAACCATTGCCCTGAAGGTCTTCGAGCACCTTCACGCGTTGTCATTGCGTTTCCATCTGGAACGGCAGACCGGCGGCCTGACCCGGGACATTGAGCGGGGAACGAGATCCGTCGGCAGTCTCATCAGTTATACGATCTATTCGATCCTCCCGACCCTGGTGGAAATCGGTTTGGTCATGGGCATTCTCATCACGCGATATGAAAGCGCCTTTGCCCTGATCACGGTATCGACACTGGTCGTCTACATTGCGTTTACCGTCGTGGTAACCAATTGGCGCACCCACATCAGGCGTGAGGCCAACGAGTTGGACTCGGCTGCCAGTTCGCGAGCGATTGACAGCCTGATCAACTACGAGACCGTCAAGTATTTCAACAACGAACGCTGGGAACTGGAGCGCTACGACGAGCAGATGCGGCGCTGGGAGATCGCGCAAGTCAAAACCCAGGTTACGCTGTCTTACCTGAACCTCGGCCAGGCATTGATCATCGCCGCGGCGGTCACAGCGATGATGTGGCGTGCCGCCCAAGGCGTGGCGGCCTCCGCCATGACCGTCGGCGACATCGTCCTGGTCAATGCATTCCTGATTCAACTGTACATGCCCCTGAACCACCTCGGCGTGCTTTACCGGGAAATCCGGCAGTCGCTGACTGACATCGAGCGCATGTTCGCGCTGCTGAGCCAGAACCGCGAAGTGCGCGACAAACCTGATGCCCGCGGGCTTCCACCCGGACCTTGCATGGTCGCTTTCGAACGCGTCGGTTTCGCGTATGAGGCGAACCGGCAGATATTGTTCGACGTCGATTTCGTCATTCCGGCGGGACGGACCGTTGCCGTGGTCGGTCATAGCGGCTCGGGCAAGAGCACGCTGGCCCGCTTGCTGTACCGGTTTTACGATGTTCAAGGAGGGGCAATTCGGATCAACGGCAGCGATACCCGCGACCTGACCCAGGCGAGCCTGCGCGCTGCCATCGGCATCGTTCCCCAAGACACCGTACTATTCAACGAAACCTTGCTTTACAACATCCAGTATGGCCGGCCCGATGCCAATGCGGCTGAGGTGTTGTCTGCCGCAAAGGCGGCACACTTGCACGAATTCGTCGAGAAGCTGCCGGACAAGTATGAGACCCGAGTCGGCGAACGCGGCCTCAAGCTGTCCGGGGGCGAAAAGCAGCGCGTTGCGATTGCCAGGGCGCTATTGAAGGATCCACCCATCCTGATTTTCGACGAAGCCACCTCGGCACTCGACTCGAAGACGGAAAAGGCAATTCAGGCCGAGCTAGAACTGGCGGCGATCGGTCGAACCACCCTGATCATCGCCCATCGATTGTCTACTGTAATGAATGCTGATGAAATCCTGGTGCTTGATGCGGGCCGGATCATCGAGCGTGGCAGTCACCGTGCTCTGATCGAGCGCGGCGGTACCTATGCGCAGATGTGGGCACTCCAGCAGCAGGAGGTTGCGACGGAGCCTGTTACCGGGCTAGCCAATCCCTGATCGGCGTACCACCATGACTGACTATTGGCTGGAAGTGGTAGTCAGGCAGGTGACGTTTCCTTCCAAGATACTGAGAGAGCCCCAAAGAGTCAGCCATCGCGGTACGCACCGCCGAAAATGAAAAGGGCCGGCGCAACGGCCGGCCTCTCTCGACAGCGAAGTGCAATTCGGCTATTCGGCAGTCGGGGCTTCCGCGGCGTCGGTCGGCTCGGGACGATCCATCATCTCGACAAATGCCATCGGCGCATTGTCTCCGACGCGGAACCCCATCTTGAGGATGCGCAGGTAGCCGCCGTTGCGGGTGGCGTAGCGCGGTCCGATTTCGTCAAACAGCTTGCCGACGATCTCGCGATCGCGCAGGCGGTCAAAGGCGAGACGACGGCTGGCCAGGCTGGGGTTCTTGCCCAGCGTAATGAGCGGCTCGACGACGCGGCGCAATTCCTTGGCCTTGGGCAGCGTGGTCTTGATGGCCTCGTGACGCAGCAGCGACACGGCCATGTTGCGGAACATGGCGGCGCGATGGGACGACGTTCGATTGAGCTTTCTGTAACCGTTACCGTGACGCATGATGATTTCCTGTATTTTTTCGGCCGCCGCTGGAAGCTAGGCTAGCGGCCGGTTAATCATTATTGGAAGTTAAAGCAATTCGTTTTTCAGCCCAGCTTGTCGAGGCCGGCGGGTGGCCAGTTCTCAAGCTTCATGCCGAGCGTCAGACCACGCGAGGCCAGCACTTCCTTGATCTCGTTGAGGGACTTGCGGCCCAGGTTCGGGGTCTTCAGAAGCTCAGTCTCGGTGCGCTGGATCAGATCGCCGATGTAGTAGATGTTCTCCGCTTTCAGGCAGTTGGCAGAACGAACGGTCAACTCCAAGTCATCAACCGGGCGCAACAGAATCGGATCGACTGCGGCAGCCTTCGGCGCTTCGATGGAGACCGGGGTCCCTTCAAGGTCGGCGAATACGGACAGTTGTTCCATCAGGATCCGTGCGGCATAGCGAATCGACTCCTCGGGATCCACGGCACCGTTGGTCTCGATATCCATGACCAGTTTGTCGAGGTCGGTACGCTGCTCGACGCGCGCGGATTCGACCTGGTAGCTGACGCGCCGAACCGGGCTGAACGAGGCATCCATGAGAATGCGGCCGATACCGGTGCTTTCCTTCGCCGTTGGGCGAATGTTGGCGGGAACATAGCCGCGGCCGTTTTCGACACGGATCTGCATGTCAAGTTTGCCGCCTGGGGCGATGTGGGCGATAACGTGATCGGGATTGATGATCTCGACGTCGTGGGTCGTTTCGATATCGCGGGCAGTAACGATACCTTCGCCGCTCTTCGATAGTTGCAGGGTGGCTTCGCTGCGGTTGTGCATTTTCAGCACGACGCCCTTCATGTTGAGCAGGATGTCAACCACATCCTCGCGCACGCCGTCGAGCGTCGAGTATTCGTGCAGTACGCCTTCAATGGAAACCTCGGTCGGCGCAGTGCCGGGCATCGACGACAACAGGATTCGGCGCAAGGCATTGCCGAGCGTATGGCCGTAGCCGCGCTCGAAGGGTTCCATCACGACTCGGGCATGGACCGGGGAAAGAGTCTGAACATCAATGATCCGCGGTTTCAGAAGCGCGTTGCTTTGCATCTGCATTCCTTTAAAGGCAATGGCGCCTGTAGGGCTAAAGCCCCCAGGCGCCGGGCTACGAGTTAGCGCGAATACAGTTCGACTACCAAACCTTCATTCAACGACGACGGCAGTTCCTCGCGAGCAGGGAAGGCCTTGAATACGCCACGGCCTTCCTTGGTGTTCATTTCCAACCACTCTGGAAAACCGCGCGAATCGGCCGCTTCCAGTGCAGCCTTGGTACGCAGTTGGGCGCGTGCGGCGTCGGTCAGTTGCACCACATCGCCCGGGCGCAGACCGTACGACGGGATATTGACGCGCTTGCCATTGACCAGAACGCCGTTGTGGCGCACCAACTGGCGAGATTCGGCACGAGAGGCGCCAAAGCCCATGCGGAATGTGATCGAATCCAGGCGCGACTCTAGGAGCTGCAACAGGTTCTCGCCGGTCTGCCCCTTCTTGCGCTCGGCTTCAGCGAACGTCTTGCGGAACTGACGCTCGAGGATGCCGTAGATGCGACGGATCTTCTGCTTCTCGCGCAGTTGCTGTCCATAACCGGACAGCCGCTGGCCGGACTTCTGGCCATGCTGGCCAGGCGCATAGGAACGGCGCTCAATGGAACACTTGTCGGTAAAACACTTCTCGCCCTTGAGGAAGAGCTTATCTCCCTCACGGCGGCATTGGCGGCACTTGGCGTCGAGATTGCGGGCCACTGTCTGACTCCTCTGATAACTTTAGATGCGGCGGCGCTTCGGCGGACGGCAGCCGTTGTGGGGCACCGGCGTAATGTCGGTGATGCTGGAAATCTTGATGCCCAAGGCATTGAGGGCACGCACCGCGGACTCGCGCCCGGGGCCGGGGCCCTTGATGCGAACCTCAAGGTTCTTGACACCGCATTCCAGCGCCGCCTTGCCGGCCGCTTCGGCCGCCACCTGGGCAGCGAACGGAGTCGACTTGCGGGACCCCTTGAAGCCGGCGCCACCGGAGGTTGCCCACGACAGAGCATTGCCCTGACGATCGGTGATGGTGATGATGGTGTTGTTGAACGATGCATGCACGTGGGCAATGCCCTCGGCAACGTTCTTCTTGACCTTCTTGCGAACCTTGGTCTGTGTCTTGGCCATTTCGGATCCCTATTACTTCTTTGCGGCGGCAATCGCTTTGCGCGGGCCCTTGCGGGTGCGAGCGTTGGTACGGGTGCGCTGCCCACGGACCGGCAAGCCACGACGGTGGCGCACACCTCGGTAGCAGCTCAGGTCCATCAGGCGCTTGATGCTCATCGTCACTTCGCGGCGCAGATCGCCTTCAACGCTGAATCTGCCTACTTCTTCGCGCAGACGATCCATCTCCGCGTCGGTAAGATCCTTGATCTTCACGGAGCGCTTGACTCCGGCCGTGTCACAGATCTTCTGCGCGCGAGTGCGACCAATGCCATAGATTGCCGTCAGCGCAATCTCGGTGTGCTGGTGGTTGGGAATATTGACGCCTGCGATACGGGCCATGTGCTTACCTATCTATCGCTGAAACCTGGGAAACATCGGTTAACGGGAACCGACAATTATATTCGTGCAGCTATGCTCAATCAACCCTGTCGCTGCTTGTGACGCGGATCGGCGCAGATGATGCGCACGACGCCCTTGCGGCGGATGACCTTGCACTTGCGGCACATACGCTTTACCGAAGCGGTGACTTTCATGTTGTTTCTCCGAAAACGCTTTCTATTCTCACTTGGCGCGAAATACGATTCGCCCTTTGGTCAAATCGTAGGGCGTCAGCTGCATCGTAACCTTGTCGCCTGGCAGGATGCGGATGTAGTGCATACGCATCTTGCCGGAAATGTGGCCAAGAACTACATGGCCGTTTTCCAGCTTCACCCTAAATGTCGCGTTGGGCAGGTTCTCCACCACCTCCCCTTGCATCTCAATACCATCTTCCTTCGCCATGCGTTCAGCGGACGGGGAGGCCCGCGCCCTTGAAATTGGCCTTCTTCAAGAGACTTTCGTACTGATGCGACATTACGTAGGCCTGAACCTGGGACATGAAGTCCATGGTTACGACAACAATGATCAGCAAGGATGTGCCGCCAAAATAGAACGGTACATTCCACTTCAGGATCAGGAACTCTGGTAACAGACAAACGAGCGTGACATAGATGGCACCAACCAAGGTCAGCCTCGTCAGAATCTTGTCAATGTAGCGGCTGGTCTGTTCGCCCGGACGGATACCAGGAACGAAAGCCCCGCTCTTCTTCAAGTTATCCGCAGTTTCTTTCGAGTTGAAAACCAGCGCCGTGTAGAAGAAGCAGAAAAAAACGATCGCGGTTGCATACAACATCACATAGATCGGCTGGCCGGGCGAAAGCGTCGCCGCAATGTCCTTCAGCCAGGTCATCCCTTCGGATGCCCCGAACCACCCGGCAGCGGTCGCGGGGAACAGGATGATCGAGGACGCGAAGATAGGCGGGATCACCCCGGACATGTTGAGCTTCAGCGGCAGATGAGAACTCTGGCCGCCATAAATCTTGTTCCCAACCTGGCGCTTGGCGTAATTCACCAGAATCTTCCGCTGGCCACGTTCGACAAATACAACGAAAGCAGTCACCAAAACAACCAATGCGCAGATGAACAGAGCGATCACCGGATGCATGGCACCGGTGCGTACCAGCTCGAACAGGCCGCCAAGCGCATTCGGCAAGCCGGCAGCAATACCAGCAAAGATGATGATCGAGATGCCGTTGCCTAGTCCACGCTCGGTGATTTGCTCACCGAGCCACATCAGGAACATCGTGCCGGTCACCAGGGTCGTTACCGTTGTCAGGCGGAACATCATGCCCGGATCCAAGACCAAGCCAGCCTGGGATTCGAGTGCAATGGCAATCCCGAATCCCTGGAAGAGCGCCAGTCCGACCGTGCCATAACGCGTGTACTGGGTGATCTTGCGCCGCCCGGCTTCGCCTTCCTTCTTGAGTTGCTCGAGGGATGGCACAGCGATCGTCATCAACTGCATGATGATCGACGAAGAGATATAGGGCATGATGCCCAGCGCAAAGATAGTGAAGCGGGACAGCGCTCCCCCCGAGAACAAATTGAAGATACCGAGAATACCGCCTTGCTGCCCCTGAAATAGTTCAGCCAAGCGATGCGGATCGATACCCGGCACAGGGATGTGAGCACCAATCCGAAAAACAAGCAGTGCACCCAGCAAGAACCACAGTCGGCGCCAGAGGTCGCCGAACTTGCCGGTTTTGCCTAGAGTATTGGCTGCTGCTGGGGTAACCAAGGCTTCGTCTGCTCTCTAATAGTGGTCAATCAGGCCGCCGGAGCGATATCCGCTACGGAGCCACCCGCCGCTTCAATAGCAGCCTTGGCCCCCTTGGTGGCACCAATACCCTTCAAGCTGACCTTCCGGGTCAACTTGCCGGATAGGATGACTTTGGCCGACAGCGCAGCCGCCGGAACAACCCCGGCCTGCTTCAACGTTAGAAGATCCACATCGTCTACCGGCATCTTTTCCAGATCGGACAGGCGAATTTCGACGTTGCGATCACCCGTCAGCGATACGAAGCCGCGCTTGGGAAGGCGACGTTGCAAAGGCATCTGACCGCCCTCGAAACCGACCTTATGAAAACCGCCGGCACGCGACTTCTGACCCTTGTGGCCACGACCCGCCGTCTTGCCCAGACCACTGCCGATACCACGGCCTACGCGTTTCCTTGCGTGCTTGGCGCCACTACCGGGTTTCAGGTTATTGAGTTCCATTTTGCTCAGCCCTCGCACTTCACCAGATAGGCAACCTTATGAATCATTCCCCGCACCGCAGGCGTATCAATCAACTCCGCGCTGCTGTTGAGCTTGCGCAACCCCAGCCCTCGCACTGTCGCGCGGTGGTCCTGTTTGGTACCAATGACGCTCTTGACCAGCGTCACCTTGATCTTCTTTTCGACCATGGCTTACTCCAGAATCTGCTGCACGCTCATGCCGCGCTTGGCGGCAATTTCCGAAGGCGTGCTCATGGCATACAACCCGTTGAGGGTAGCGCGTACCACGTTGTAAGGATTGGTCGAGCCAATGCACTTGGCAACGACATCGGTGATCCCCATCACTTCAAACACGGCTCGCATTGGACCGCCCGCGATCACGCCCGTGCCACCAGGCGCAGGGGACATCAAAACGGTCGTAGCACCATGCTTGCCCGTAACAGAATGGTGCAGCGTACCCTTGTTCAGCTTCACCTTGGTCATCTTGCGCCGGGCTTCTTCCATCGCCTTCTGCACCGCCACCGGTACCTCACGCGACTTGCCCTTGCCCATGCCGACAGCACCCTCGCCATCGCCAACCACGGTCAGCGCTGCGAAGCCCAGAATACGACCACCCTTCACCACCTTGGTGACGCGATTGATGGAGACCATCTTCTCGCGCATTCCGTCGTCGCGCTCTTCGTTGGGCTGTTGCTGTTTCTTGCCTTGCGGTTTCGCCATGTTCGTCTCGCTCTATTGCCCGCTTAGAACTTGAGGCCGCCTTCGCGGGCCGCCTCGGCCAGTGCCTTTACGCGGCCGTGATATCTGAACCCGGAACGGTCAAAGGCGACCGCCTCGATGCCCTTTGCTTTTGCCCGCTCGGCAATCAACTTGCCAACGGCCTTGGCCGCCTCGACATTTCCGCCGTTGGGAGCCTGCTTGTGCAGGTCGACTTCGGCGGTGGAGGCTGCGGCCAGAACCTGCGTGCCGCAACCGGAGAAAATCTGCGCATAGATATGGCAGTTGGAGCGGTGCACCGCCAAGCGCACCATCTTGAGCTCCGCAATCTTGGCGCGGGATTTACGCGCCCTGCGCAAACGAGCTTGCTTCTTGTCCATGATTTACGCCACCTTACTTCTTCTTGGTTTCCTTGATGACGACCACCTCGTCGGCGTAGCGCACACCCTTGCCCTTGTAGGGCTCAGGAGAGCGGTAGGCGCGAACTTCGGCAGCCACCTGGCCGACCAGTTGCTTGTCGATACCCTTGATGATGATTTCCGTCTGAGTCGGCGTTTCAACCTTGATGCCATTCGGCATCTCGTGGACGACAGGATGAGAAAAGCCGAGGTTGAGATTCAGCTTGGCACCCTGTGCCTGCGCCTTGTAGCCGACACCCACCAGAGTCAGCTTCTTCTCGAATCCTTTGGTAACACCATTTACCATGTTGGCAACCAAAGCACGCATGGTTCCCGACATGGCGCCAGCATTGTCGGCATTCCCGGCGCGAACCTGTAGCTTGTCACCGTCCTTTTCGACCGTAACAGAGGGCAGCATGACCTGCGTCAGCGTACCTAGCGGGCCTTTGACGCTGATCTCTGCCCCAGAAAGCGCCACTTCGACGCCCTTTGGAAGTTCGACCGGATACTTGGCGATACGAGACATCGTTCTTCTCCTTACGCCACAATGCAGAGGACTTCACCGCCAGTGTTGGCAGCGCGGGCTCCGCGATCAGTCATAACTCCCCGAGGAGTGGATACGATCGCTATCCCCAAGCCATTCATCACCTTTGGCAGATTGTCCTTGCCGCGGTAAACACGGAGACCAGGCTTGGAAACTCGCTCGATACGCTCGATGACAGGTCGGCCGGCATAGTACTTGAGTGCGATATCGAGTTCGCTCTTGCCGCTGGCATCCCGAACTGCGAAATCGTCGATATAGCCCTCGTCCTTGAGAACCTTGGCGATTGCAACTTTCAGTTTGGAGGACGGCATGCTGACGGCCATTTTCTCGGCCATTTGCGCGTTGCGAATGCGCGTCAACATGTCAGCAATGGGATCGGTCATGCTCATTCGTCGATCTCCTTACCAGCTGGCTTTGGTCATGCCCGGCACTTCACCGCGCATGGCAACCTCGCGCAGCTTGTTGCGACATAGACCAAATTTGCGAAATACGCCGCGCGGCCGACCCGTCAGGGCGCAGCGATTGCGCTGACGCGACGGCGACGCGTCGCGCGGCAACCGCTGGAGCTTCAACCGAGCCGCCATGCGGTCATCCTCGGACAGCTTGGCATCATTGATAATGGCGAGCAGTTCGGCGCGCTTCGCGGCATACTTTGCCACGGTCTTGGTGCGCTTCTCTTCGCGGTTAATTAGTGCAAGTTTCGCCATGGTTCCCTCAGTTCTTGAAGGGGAATTTGAAAGCGGCAAGCAGTGCCTTGGCTTCCGCATCGGTCTTGGCCGTCGTGGTGATGCTGATATTCATGCCACGCAGCGTATCGATCTTGTCATACTCGATCTCGGGGAAAATGATCTGCTCCTTCACCCCGATATTGTAGTTTCCACGGCCATCGAAGCCCTTGCCACCCACACCACGGAAGTCGCGGATTCGGGGCATCGCAATGGTAACCAGACGATCCAGAAATTCGAACATCCTGGTCCCGCGTAGTGTCACCATGCAGCCAATAGGATAGCCCTCGCGAATCTTGAAGCCGGCGATAGCCTTTCGGGCTTTGGTCACAACCGGCTTCTGGCCTGCGATTTTGGTCATGTCACCAACCGCATTCTCCAGAATCTTCTTGTCGCCAACCGCTTCGCCAACACCCATATTGAGGGTGATTTTCGTTATCCGCGGGACTTCCATGATCGACTTGTAGCCGAATTTGTCCCGCAATTGCGAAACCACGGTGTCTTTGTAGTATTCCTGCAAGCGCGCCATGATCAGTCCTTACGCATCCACGACTTCGCCGTTCGACTTGAACACCCGAACCTTGCGTCCATCCTCAAGAGTCTTGAAGCCGACGCGATCCGCCTTCCGGGTGCCCGGGTTAAACAGCGCAACATTGGAAATCTGAATCGGCATCTCCTTCTCGACGATGCCGCCCGGCTGCCCCTTCATCGGGTTTGGCTTGGTATGCTTCTTGACGCGATTAACGCCCCCAACAACGAGCCGCTCCTCGTCCAAACGACTTAGCACGGTGCCACGCTTTCCCTTGTCTTTTCCCGCGATGACCACAACGTCATCGCCCTTGCGAATCTTGTTCATGACCGAATCCTTTACAGAACCTCGGGCGCCAGCGAGACGATCTTCATGAAGCGCTCAGTACGCAGTTCGCGCGTAACCGGGCCGAAGATGCGAGTGCCGATTGGTTCCAGCTTGTTATTGAGCAGCACAGCCGCATTCCCATCGAACCTCACCAGGGAACCATCTGGGCGACGCACACCCTTGGCCGTACGAACGACAACGGCATTGTAGACTTCGCCCTTCTTGACGCGGCCACGCGGAGCAGCATCTTTGATGCTGACCTTAATGACATCGCCAATGCCGGCATAACGGCGCCTGGAGCCGCCCAACACCTTAATACACATCACCGCGCGCGCGCCGGTGTTGTCGGCCACGTCCAGTATTGACTGCATTTGGATCATTACATTTCTCCAACTTAATCCACATCGCCGGGGCAATGCAGTCAGTCTTGGAACCCGTCCGGGTCGGAAGGCCAATCTGGCTCATCGCCAGCTTTGGCAAAGAGGGGAGATTTTATCTTCTCGCCGCTAACCTGTCAACAGCATATATCGAATCAAATTGCGCGAGACTTTTCCACCACTTGCGTTACGCGCCATGCCTTGGTTCTGGAAATCGGCGCACATTCCTCTATCTGAACGAGGTCACCGGTAGCGGCTTCCAGACCTTCAACATGGGCGTGGTATTTCCGGGAAC
>JAEHDA010000089.1 GCA_016880655.1 Rhodocyclaceae bacterium | reverse complement strand
CGTGCGCGGCGGCCTGGACGTAGGTCTGGGTGTCGCGCAGGAAGCCGAGCACCGGCACGTCGAGGCCCTCGACGAAGCGCTCCAGCTCGTGCGCCGCCCGCGTGCGCGCATCGACGCGCATGCCGACAATGGCGACGAAGGTCTTCTGGTTGCGCACCGCCTTCTCCTCCAGCAGCACGTCGAGGAAGTCGCGCGTGGCGAGGATGTCGAAGATCGATGGCTGCAGCGGCACGATGACGCGGTGGATGCTCTTCACCACCACGTCGAGTTTTTTCCCGTGCAGTCCCGCCGGCGTGTCGAGCACCACATGCGTGGTGTCCTTCGGCGGCCGCGCCGGCTCGCCCGGCGCGATGTCCCAGCTGCGGATCGGCGGCAGCCCCTGCGGGCGCAGCTTGAGCCATTCGCGCGCCGACTGCTGGCGGTCGATGTCGCCGAGCATGACGCGGTGGCCCTGCCGCGCGAACCAGCCGGCGAGGTTGGTCGCCAGCGTCGTCTTGCCGCAGCCGCCCTTGGGGTTGGCGATGAGGAATGAATGCAGCATGGGATTCAATTTATCACAGGGCGGCGCTTAGAATAAGCGAATCACCGGCGCACAGGAGACCGAGATGGCTGAGAAACCCGGTTGGCAGGGCCGCTTCTACGAGGACTTCGAGGTCGGCGACCTCTACCGCCACCCGCTCGGGCGCACCGTGCTGGCGGTGGACAACGCGTGGTTCACCCTGCTGACTCAGAACACCGCACCGATCCATTTCGACCGCCACTACGCGGCGCAGACGGAGTTCGGCCAGCCGCTGGTCGATTCCACCTTCACCCTGGCGCTGGTCACCGGCCAGAGCGTCACCGACATCTCGCAGAACGTCTTCGCCAACCTCGGCTGGGACGAGGTGCGCCTGCCCCATCCGGTGTTCGAGGGCGACACGCTCTATTCGCAGTCGGAAGTGCTGGAGAAGCGCGAATCGAAATCGCGCCCCGACGTCGGCATCGTCAAGGTGCGCACCACCGGTTTCAATCAGGACGGCAAGACGGTGATCGCCTTCATCCGCACGGTGATGGTGTTCAAGCGCGGCAAGGCGCCAACCATGCCGCGGCCTGCATAGAAAGTGAGTCACCCCGGCCTTCCGGTCGGGCTTCCTCGCCACGATATGGAGCGGAGCCTTACGACTCCTGGTTCATGTATAGCCTCGCTCACCCCGGCAAGTCTGCCGGGGTTGCGCTTGGCGCGTGGTCAGTCTCCGCGATACGGCGTCAGGGTATCAGGATCGTCGATCCCGTCGTCTTGCGCGCTTCCAGGTCGGCTTGCGCCTTCGCGGCGTCCTTCAATGCGTAGCGCTGGTTCACCTCGATCTTCACCTTGCCGGAGGTCACCGCCTCGAACAGTTCGCCGGCAATCTGCACCAGGTCGGCACGCTTCGCCGTGTAGGTGAACAGCGTCGGCCGCGTCACGAACAGCGAGCCCATCTTCGCGAGAAGGCCCAGGTCGAAGGGCGGCACCGGGCCCGATGCCGCGCCGAACAGCACCATCATGCCCATGGGCCGCAGGCAGGCGAGCGAATCCATGTAGGTGTCCTTGCCGATCGAGTCGTACACCACCGCCACGCCCTCGCCAACGGTGAACTCCTTCACGCGTTCGGCGAACTTCTCGCG
>JAEHDA010000088.1 GCA_016880655.1 Rhodocyclaceae bacterium | reverse complement strand
CGCAGGCAGCCGCCGATCTCCAGCAGCAGTGCGCTGTCGGCAAGGCTCACGCGCGGCGTGAATTGCCCGGCCCAACACGCGAGGCTAGGCGTGGGCGAACTGTCGGTGAGCCGGACGGCCAGCCAAAGCGGGGTCATGCGAATAGTCACGACTGCGCAAGCGCGCTGGCCGCGTTATCGCAAGGTTCAGCGGCGCAGCAGCCGGTGGACCGCGCCGCTTGAGGATGCGCACCGCAAGTTGCCCGTCCTCGCCTGCCAGTTGCAGACGCAGCGGCGCGGCGGAGGAATCGACGGCCATGCGCGTCGGCCGGAACAGGAAGGCCAGCGCGCCACCCGCCACCGCCGCCACTTGCAGGCGGCGCAGGGCGCGGGCATCGGCATAAGGCGCCCAGCAGACCACGGCGCGCGGCGCACCGCTCACCAACGCCTGCTCCATGGCCCACAGCGCATCGCGCCCTGATGCCGGCGAAACCACGGCCAGACGGGCCAGATCGACGTCGGCCGCCGCCCAGGCCGGCGCATGCAGGGCATATGGTGAATTGGGCGGTGCGACCAGGAGCGACCAGCCGCCCGCTTCCCGGATGCTCGCCAGCGCAAAAGTCAGCAGCGACAACTCGCCGATGCCGGCGCCGTCGACCAGCAGCTCGGTCAGCGCGCCGCGCGGCCAGCCGCCGCCGGGCAGTTCGGCATCGAGCGCCGCGAAGCCGCTCGCCACCGTCGGCAGCGATGCCTGCGCCAGCCGATCGCCGCGCCAGACGTCGGGCCGGGCGAGAATATCGGGCATGGCGGCGGGCAGCATGGCAACAGTGCCCATCACAGCGCCTTGCCGCCGCGGATCAACCCAACGGCAAGACCCTCGATGGCGAACTCGCGGCCTTCGACCGCGATCGGCTCGTAGTCGGGATTCTCGGGAAGCAACTCGATGCGCCGGCCGGTGCGCTTGAGGCGCTTCACCGTCACTTCGTCATCCAGCCGCGCCACCACCACCTGGCCGGAACGCGCCTCGCCGGTCTTGTGCACGGCGAGCAGGTCGCCGTCGAGAATCCCGGCATCGACCATGCTGTTGCCGCGCACCTTGAGCAGGTAGTCGGCGCGCGGCGAGAAAAGGTTGGGATTGACCTGCACGCGGCCGAGCTGGTTTTCCACCGCCAGCAGCGGACTGCCCGCCGCCACCGAGCCGATCAGCGGCAGGCCGAGCTGTTCGACCAGCCGGATGCCGCGCGCCGAACCGGGTTCGAGGATGATGACGCCCTTCTTCGCCAGCGCCCGCAGGTGGTCCTCCGCGGCATTGGGCGAAGCGAAGCCGAAGGCATTGCAAATCTCCGTGCGCGTCGGCGGCGCGCCCAGCACTTCGAGCGAGTTGCGGATGAAGTCGAGGATTTCCTGCTGCCGTGGGGTGAGGTTGTCAGCCATGCCTGCCTCCTTGTCGATAGCTGTATTCTTATACAGCTATCGGGCAAAAAGCAAGGGCTGGCTGAAATCAGTCAGTCAGGAATTTGAAGAGCTGCGGGCGTTCGTCCAGTTGCTCGACATGTATCGCGCGATTGCGGCCGGCATACTTGGCGGCATACAGGGCACGGTCGGCGGCCCCGACCAGGTCCTGCATCGCGATCGTGCGGTCCGGCACGACCGTAGCCACGCCCAGGCTGACCGAAACCTTGCCGACGTCGTCGTTGCCGGGGTGGGGCATGGCCAACTCGGCGATGTCGCGGCGGATACGCTCGGCCACGGCGAGGGCGCCGCTGGCCGTGGTGCTGGGCAGGATGGCGGCGAATTCCTCGCCGCCGTAGCGGGCGATCAGGTCGGCCGAGCGCAGGCAGGCTTTCACCATGGCGGCGGCCAGGTGCCTCAGGCAGGCATCGCCGCCCTGGTGGCCGAAGATGTCGTTATAGCGTTTGAAATGGTCGACATCGATCAGCACGAGCGACAGCGGCTTGACGTCCCGCATGCTGCGCAGCCATTCCACTTGCAGCGTGTCGTCCAGGCAGCGGCGGTTGGCCAAGCCGGTCAGCCCGTCGCGGGTGGCCAGGCGCTGTAGTTCCGTCTGCGCCTCCTTTTGCACCGTCATGTCGCGCAGGGTTTCCACGGCAGCGATCAGCATGCCCGATTCGTCGTAGATGGGACCGGCGTCGATGGCCAGGTAGAGCCGCGTGCCGACCTGCGGCATGACGCACCAGTTCTCCACCTTGCGGCCGTGCACCTTGACCTCCGGGCTGCCGGCCGCGTCGTAGGCGGCATACAGCTTGTCGATTTCCTCGGTGCGTCCCAGGCAGATCAGGTCGGCCAGACAGGGCCGCGGCGCATCGTAGAAGGCGCGCCAGTGGTCGCGCGTGCCGATCAGTTCGCTGGCCGGGAT
>JAEHDA010000009.1 GCA_016880655.1 Rhodocyclaceae bacterium | reverse complement strand
GCGCGCAACCTGCACGACCTGCTGCTCGCCGCACCGGCCGGCGCACGCGTCACGCTCGGCCTCGACCCCGGCATCCGCACCGGCTGCAAGGTCGCCGTCGTGGACCGTACCGGCAAACTGCTCGATACCGCGACGCTCTATCCTCACGAGCCGCGCCGCGACTGGGAAGGTTCTCTGGCCGCGCTGTGCCAACTGTGCCAGAAACACCAAGTCGACCTCATCGCCATCGGCAACGGCACCGCCAGCCGCGAGACCGACAAGCTGGCCGCAGATCTCATCAAGCGCCATCCGGAATTGAAGCTGACCAAGGTAATGGTGTCGGAAGCCGGCGCATCGGTGTACTCCGCTTCCGAACTGGCAGCGCGCGAGTTCCCGGAACTCGACGTCTCGCTGCGCGGCGCGGTGTCGATTGCCCGCCGCCTGCAGGACCCGCTCGCCGAGCTGGTGAAGATCGACCCGAAGAGCATCGGCGTCGGCCAGTACCAGCACGACCTCAACCAGGGCAAGCTGGCCAAGAGCCTGGACGCCGTGGTCGAGGACTGCGTGAACTCGGTGGGCGTGGATGTGAACATGGCCTCGGTGCCGCTCTTGACGCGCATCTCCGGCCTCAACACGACGCTCGCCGCCAACATCGTCGCCTGGCGCGACCAGCACGGCGCCTTCCGCAACCGCGACCAGTTGAAGGAAGTGCCGCGCCTGGGCGACAAGACCTTCGAGCAGGCGGCCGGCTTCCTGCGCATCCTCGGCGGCGACAATCCGCTCGACGCCTCCGCGGTACACCCCGAGGCCTACCCGGTCGCCGCGCGCATCCTGGAAGACATTTCGAAGGGAACCAGGATCGACCCGGCCACGTACGCTGACGACAAGTTCGGCCTGCCGACCGTGCAGGACATCCTGCGCGAACTTGAGAAGCCCGGCCGCGACCCGCGCCCGGAGTTCAGGACGGCCAGCTTCCGCGAGGGCATCGAGACCCTCAAGGACCTTGAGCCGGGCATGATGCTGGAGGGCGTGGTCACCAACGTCACCAACTTCGGCGCCTTCGTCGATATCGGTGTACACCAGGACGGCCTCGTGCACGTCTCGGCGCTGGCCGACCGGTTCGTCAAGGACCCGCACTCCGTGGTGAAGGCCGGCGATCTGGTGAAGGTGAAGGTGCTGGAGGTCGACGTGGCCAGAAAACGCATTGCGCTATCGATGCGCATGGGCGACGAGGCTGCGCCGAAGAAAGTCAGCCATGGCGTGACCGGAGGGAATCCCCGTGGGAGTACGCCGCAACGACAGAACCCCCGACCCGCGCCGCGCCGCGAAGCGGAGCCCGCCGGCGCGATGGCCACCGCCTTCGCCAGGCTGAAGCGCTAGCGCTTCTCGCCGACTTCCTTCTGCATGATCTCCCTGAAGCGCTTGATGGTCGCGTCCCGCTCGGCCATCAGGTGCTGGTAGTCGACCTTGATCGCCCGCTTCATCGCGTCGGCGGGCGTCGGCAGGTTGAAGCGCTCCGGCACGACGACATCGGGACGAACCGGCAGCTTGCCGGCATTGGCGATGATGGTCTGCCCCTCGCTGGAAAGCAGGAAGTCGACGAACATCCGCGCCGCCTCGACGTTGGCACTGCCCTTGAGGATGGCGACCGGGCTCGGAATCACCAGCATTTCCGGCGGATAGGCCAGTGCCAGCGTCGCGCCGTTCTCGATCTTTTCATTGACCACGCTGTCGGTTGCCATGCTGGCCAGCAGGTCGCCCAACGCCGTTTCCTCGGCCATCGAACCGCTACCCTTGCCGACCTTGGCGCCGTTGGCGTGCAAGGCCTCGAAATAGCCCCAGCCGAAAGCCTTCACCAACATCGCGATGCCCATGCAGGCGGTACCCGAAAGGGCCGGGTTGGCAACCCCGTAGGCATCCTTGAACATCGCCTTCTGCGCATCCTGCCAGGCCTTGGGCGCCTCCTTGACGAAGCGGGTGTTGTAGGCGATGCCCATCGTGCCCAGCCGGACCGCGGTAAACGACCCGTCGTAGTCCTTGAAGGGATTGACGACCGATTTGATCTCGGCCGGCGTGTAAGGCGACAGCAGGCCCTGAGCCTTGAGCTGGTAGAAGTCCGGCACTTCGCTGGTCCAGAGCATGTCCGCCAGGACGGCGCCCGAATCGCGTTCGGCGGCGATCCTGGCCATCAGCTTGCCTGCCCCGCCAGTCTGGTAGTCGAGCTGAATGTCGGGACGTTTTCTGGCAAACGCGGATTTCAGCTCGCCGAGCAACGACTCCTTCATCGACGAATAGACCAGCAGCTTCTGCTGCTCGGCCAGTGCCGCGGGCGCCGCGCAGAAGGACGCGACGACCCAACCGACCAGCACCAGCACCCTCACCGCCATCCTGTTGTCTCCAGCCTGTCTCCAGCACGGATGATATAGAAAATCGCCCTGGGCAAGGCATTGTCGCATTCACGGAGAAGTCAGCCATGGCGGTACGCCGCGTAGCGGTATGATTCGCCCCCTCGACAGGAGCACGAACGATGGTTCGAATCTACGGCATCAAGAACTGCGACACCATGAAGAAGGCCTTCGCCTGGTGCGACGAACACGGCGTCGCCTATGAATTCCACGACTACAAGAAGCAGGGCGTGCCGCGCGAGCGCCTGGTCGCCTGGTGCCAGGCGGCCGGGTGGAAGACCCTGCTCAACACGAAGGGCCCGACCTTCCGCAAGCTGACGCCCGAGCAGCAGGACATCTCGACCCAGAGCAAGGCCGTAGCGACCATGATGGAACACTCGAGCTGCATCAAGCGACCGGTGGTGGAAACCGAGAGCGGCCAGCTCCTGGTCGGCTTCGACCCGGCCATGTTCGGCAGCTTCGTGAAGTAATGGATCAGGTCCGCCGCTTTCTTTTCGAAGACCTGGACATCAGGGGCGCGCTGGTCCAGCTCGGTCCGGCCTGGCGCCAAATGCAGGCGGGGCGCGGCTATGGCGCAATCGCCCGCAAGCTGCTCGGCGAACTGAGCGCGGTAACCGCGATCATCGGCAGCACGCTGAAGACGCCCGGTCGCCTGACCTTCCACCTGCGCGGCCACGGCGCGGTGCGCCTGCTGGTTGTGGATTGC
>JAEHDA010000087.1 GCA_016880655.1 Rhodocyclaceae bacterium | reverse complement strand
GGCGGTGGTTGTCGCCCTTTCTCAAGATCGCCGAACATGTCGCGGACCGTCGCGGTTGCACCGAGGATCATGTCCATGGCCTGGTTGCTGATCTTCATCTCACCAGTTCGCAACTTGTCGAACAGGTTCTCGGTGAGATGGCACAGCGTTACCAATTCCGCGGCATTGAGGAAGCCGGCTCCGCCCTTGATGGTATGAAAACCACGGAAGATGTCATTCAGAAGCCCCTTGTCCTGCGGATTCTTCTCGAGATCGACGAGCTTGTTGTCGACGCCCGATAGCAGATCAGTAGCCTCCACCAGGAAATCCTGCAGCAGATCCTCCATACCCTGAAAGTCGCTCATCATCCGCTCCTTCTGCAATGGCTAGAAGCCAAGGCTCTCCAGCAGTTCATCTACCTGGGACTGGGAAGTGACCACGTCCTGGCGCCCCTCGGCGCTGACCACCGGGCCATTCATCAAGCCACCAGAGACGTCGGGTCTTCGCTCGGCAGGAGTCGCCTCGATCAGTATTTGCAGCAACCGGCCTTCCAGGCCTTGCACCATATCGACAACCCTTCGAATTACCTGACCAGTCAGATCCTGGAAGTCCTGCGCCATCATGATTTCGGTCAACTGCTCATTGGTCCTGCCGATCTTGTCGGGTGCGAGGCGGAAAAAGGCGCGGGTATCAGTTGCCAACGACTTGAACTCATCAACCGACAGCTGATTCGCAAACATCCGCTCCCAGCGCTCGCCCATACTCAGTGCTCCGGCCAGTAGTTCATCCTGTAGCGGTTTCGCAACGTCGGTGGCGTTGAGTACGCGGGAGGCGGCCTGTTCCGTCATTTGCACGATATACGTCAGCCGCTGGCGTGCATCGGGAATCTGGCGGGCGGTGTCCTGAAGCGCCCTGTCATACCCGAGTTCGCGCAGGCTGTCGTGCAACTGTCGGGTCAGATGTCCAAGCCGGACGAAGACCTCGTCTTCCCCGCCCGACGCAACCGCATTCTCGACGCCAGCGGATGTTTCCACGATCTGGCTTGAAACGCTGTCGAACAATGCCTGCAACTCATCCGAATCGCCGGACTTGTCGGGAACAGAAACGGGAACCGGGGCTGGCGTCGCCCCGGATGCGGCAATCGTATCGAACAGTGCCTGGAGATCGTCCGAGTCGCCGGACTCATCGAATTTCACCGGTCTGACCATTGTTACAGTCCCGCCTTCTCAAAGATCTTGATCAACTTCTCATTTAGCGTCGCGGCAGTAAAGGGCTTGACGATATAGCCGGAAGCGCCCGCCTGGGCTGCGGCAATGATGTTCTCCTTCTTCGCTTCCGCAGTAATCATCAGTACTGGCAACGATTTCAGGACAGCGTCGGCACGCACCGTCTGCAACAAGGTAAGGCCATCCATATTGGGCATGTTCCAGTCCGTTACCACGAAATCAAAACCGCCCCCTTGCAGTTTCTGCAAGGCCACAACACCATCTTCCGCTTCATCGACATTGGTGAAGCCGAGTTCTTTCAGAAGGTTTCGAACGATGCGACGCATCGTCGAAAAATCATCGACAACCAGAAACTTGATCTTGCCGGGATCCACAGGCATCCGTTACTCTCCGCAATCAGTCAGTTATGGGCTTGCGCAACATCGGCCGGATACTGTCGGCCAGAACCTCCGCGTCGAACTTGGCGACGTAGGCGTCGACACCGACGCTCTTGCCCATGGCCCGATTCGCTTCGGACGACAAGGAGGAATGCATCACCACTGGAATGCCGTCGAAGCGCGCGTCAGACTTGATGTTCTTCGTCAGGACATAGCCATCCATTTCCGGCATTTCCGCGTCAACCAGAACCAGATTGACCTCGTCGCGCACGCGGGTGCCAAGCTGCTGGCAATGCGCCGCCATACCGGACAAACGCGTCCATGCCTCAAGACCGTTCAGGGCGTGCTTGTGCTTGACGCCAAGTTTGTCGAGCACCTCGGCGATTCGTTTGCGCGCCACGGCAGAATCGTCGACAAAGAATACGTTGAAATCGCCTCCCGACTCGATCCGCTCGATCTGACCGACAACGGAGTCGCCAAAGGTATTGGCCAGAATCTGTTCGACATCAACGATCGAAACGAGCTTGCCGTCGGACAATTCCGTGATTGCGGTAATGTAGGAGCTCGCGCCCCCGGATACCACGGCTTCCGGCGCCCGAACCTTGTCCCAGTCGACACGAACGATACGATCCACGCTCGAAACCAGGAAACCAAGCGTGCGCTTGCTGTACTCGGTCACCATCATCGACCCGCCAAGACCATCCGGGGCGTCAGTAAGGCTCATCACCTTCGACAGGGATAGAACCGGGATGACGTTGCCCCGCAAGCTGATCAGCCCTTCGACTCCCGACGGCATATTGGGTGCCTTGGTAATGGTTGGCGTCTTGCTGACCTCGCGTACCTTGAAGACATTTATGCCAAATACCTCATGGGTTCCCAGTGAAAACAGCAGAATTTCCATCCGGTTGGAACCGGCCAGCTTGGTTCGCGCATCGACGTTGTCGAACAATGTCGCATTCTCAGGCTTCATCATGGCGGTTGTACTCATATCTCGCTCACCGGGACGCTGGCAGCATGGGCACCGCATTCGCCTTCAGCAGTCGCGTAAGAGTCTCGGCCAATCGCTGCGGCTCGAATTTCGGCACATATTCGTCGATTCCGACCGACTTGCCCAGTTGCTGGTTGGACATTGACGAAAGCGACGAATGCATGATCACCGGAACACCGACGAAGCGGGGATCGGACTTGATGCTCTTCGTAAGGATGTAGCCATCCATCTCCGGCATCTCGACATCGGTCAGTACCAACTGGACCATGTCCTTGACCTTCCGGCCGCTCGCTTCGGCGTGCTCGGCGATCTTCCGCAGCTCCTCCCACGCCATGCGGCCATTCACCGTGGAAATGGATCGAACGCCCAACACGTTCAGGGTACGTTCGATCTGGCTGCGGGCAATCGACGAATCGTCGGCAAACAAGACCGTGACGCCGTCAAGGCCGAGCGGCTTGATGTTGGTGAAAAGGAACTCATCGTCGATCTTGGTGGTTTCCGACAGAACCCGTTCGACATCGAGCATCATCACCAGGCGCCCGTCTGCCAGTTCGGTAATCGCCGTCACCAAACCGCCGAGCTGGGACGAAATCAGCATCGCAGGCGGAACGCGCATTTGCGCCCAATCCAGGCGAAGAATGGTGTCCACCGCCTCAACCAGGAAACCCTGCGTGTGCCCGTTGTACTCGGTAACAATCATGATGTCGCGTGGTGAGTCGGGCTGAACACCCGCGTATTCGGCCAGATCGACCACCGGCACAAGAGCGCCGCGGAGCGACACCATCCCCT
>JAEHDA010000086.1 GCA_016880655.1 Rhodocyclaceae bacterium | reverse complement strand
TGATTGCCGGCATGTCGCCCCTGATCGAGGCGGTGCAGCGGAACTGCCACATCGCCGACGCGCGCCACGCCCGCGAGATGACGCTGTGCACCTACCTGCTGGAAATGCGCGAGTTCTATCGTTGGGAGCACGACCTGCCGCCGGGCGCCATGCTGCCGCGCGAGGATGTCGGCCGCTGGATCAGCGAGCGCGAGGCGCTGTGGGAGGGCGTCGTCGAGGCCGAGTTCGCGCCGCTGCCGCTGGCTGGCGCGCTGCACGATCCCTTCGCCGCCATCGCGGTCAATGAAGCCCTGCTGCCGCAGGGTCTGGTGTACGGCGCCGGCATCGGCCGATTCCGCAAGCCGCATTTCTTCCTCGGCCGGCTGGCGCGCACCGAAACGCACGACGGCCTGCGCGTGCTCGTCTGCGAATGCGAATACGCCCGCGACCTCACTGCGATTCCGGCCGCCTTGCAAGGCGGCACCGTCATCGTGCGTCGCGAGGCACTGCGGCAGTGGCTGTGGGAAAAGGCCGAGGCGTGGAGCATGAAGCGCCAGCCCGGCGCCATGGCGCGGGCCCTGGCCGCCTACGACTACGAAACCGATGCGGCGGTGGCGCTTGCGCGCATGACCGAGCGCGAGACCGAAACATTGATCCTGCACGAGCGCGGCGAGTACGCGGCCGGCAAGCTGCTGGGGCCGGGCTGGGAAGACATGATCGCCGGCTTCACGACGCGGCGCGCGGAACTCGTTGCGCGTGCCGTGCGCGACAACCTGGCCGATTGCCTGGTCACCCTGCCGGCCCTGCTCGCGCAACCCGATCGCGCCTCGCTGCATTTCTGGTTCGCGAACTTCGACGGCATGCGGCGCGAACTGTTCCCCGGCCTTGCCGTGCCTTACGACGCGGGGAAAGTCAGTCATGGCGATACGCCACTGCGCGAGGCGGTCGCGGCCGGTGCGGCGCATTGGCTGGACGTGGCGCGCCAGCTGATGATGCTGGACGAAGCGGCCATCGCCGCCATCGCCGCCGACCGCGCAGCCGTCGCCCTTTAAGCTTGCACCGCCACCGGCCTCGGCGCGCCTGCCGGGGCTTCCGTCCAGCGATGCAGCAGCGCCGCCGCGGCGATGCTGGTCAGCCAGGTGGCGAGCAGTCCGACCGCATTGGCCGCGACGCTGGCGGGCCACCAGCGCGTGATGACGGCGCCGATCAGCATGGCCAGCGGGTAGTGGATCAGGAACAGCGAATAGGAGATGCGGCTCAGGAAGTCGATCGTACCGCCTGACGCCCAAGCCGGCGCGTTGCGACCACCGCGGCTCCACACCAGCAGCACGGCGGTCACGCCGGCGACCAGGATGCGGCCGCGCCATTCGACGTACAGGGCCGCAGCGGTGAGTACGCAAAGCAGCAGGATCGGGGCCGCGCGCCCGGACCGCCGGGCGAGGCGCTCGGCCAGGATGCCGAGCCCGTAGGCGCCGAAGAAGTAGGGGGCCCAGATTTCGAGTTCCGGGTCGCGATTGATCCAGAACAGCGACAGCACGGTCACGAGGATGCTGGCGAAGAGCACGAAGCGGGCCTGATAGCCCGGCGCCAGGCGACGCAGCGGCCAGCTGGCGGCGATCAGCAGGATCAGCAGCGCGTAGAGCTGGAAATCGATGGCGACGTGCCAGACGCCGGCGGACAGCGCATCGACGCCGACGATGTCCTGGAGCAACAGCAGGTGCGCGACGGCCTGTAGCGTGGTCGGCGCGTCGGGGAGGTCGGGATGCGGCGCCAGCATCCGGGCCGCCCAGGCGCAGGCGATGGCGAGGACCAGTATCACGACGTAGGGGCGGGCCAGGCGCAGGTAGCGCCCCCAGAGCAATGCCGGCAGGGCCCGCAGGCGCAGGCCTGCCAGCCGCGGCAGCAGTGCGCGGGCAGCGAGAAAGCCGCCGACGGCCAGGAAGGCAGGTACCGCCATCAGGGCATAGTCGCGCAAGGCGCGCACGACCACCTCGGCCGATGGATATACTACGTCGGTCATTGGCCCGTAGAAGGCCAGGTGGTGCAGGACGATGAGTTGCGAGGCGACGGCCTTGATGGCGTCGATCGCCGGCAGGCGGGCGGATGTTGCAGTGGACATGCCGAATTCTAGCCCAGGCCGCCAGCCGTCCGGTGCATGTCGTCGTATTGAGTCATGGGGGAGGAGGCATGGCGGAGATCGGCCAGCAGCACGCGGGGGGCGTACGTTTTCGCCCTGCGTCGGGAACTGCGCAGGCGGCCAGTACCGGGTTCCGCGTCCGCCTTGCCGAGCTTGGCTTCGACCGTTACGTGTCGGAGTCCGTCTCCGGCGAGGCGGTCGTTTTCCGTCTGCATGACGATGTCCGGCGCGAGTGGCTTCCCGATTGGGACACGCTGGGCATCGCCGCCCGCCTGAACCTCGACGTGGCCGGCAACCCCGCCGACCAGGAGCGCGAGATCGTCCTCGCCCTGCTCGGGGGACCGGCGATCTTCGAATTCCCGAGCATGGCCGGCTTCGAGTCGGCCCTGCGCGTACGCTGCAATATCGCCACGGCGGCCGCCAGGACGGCGCTCAGCTTCGATACCTCGAAGGCCGAACGGCCGCTGGATTACTGGACCTACGTCGAGAACTGCGGCTTCACCCTGCTGCCCGGCAAATCGATGGTCGAGGCGCTGCGCCTCACCACGCAGCCCGAGGTATCGGGGACGCTGTATTCGTTTTCCTGTTATCGCGCCACCGAGTACGTGATCCTGCTCGGCCTGGCGATGGAACTGGCGACCTGCAATCCACCGCTGCTCCGGCGGCTGGAGGACCAGTGGCGGCAATGCGCCATCATGTCAGGCCGCTTCCACGACGTCTTCCTGCATGAGTACGGCTCGATGGACGTCCCGTTGCCGCTCCGCTACTACGTGCCCGGCGACCGCCTCTGGTTTCGCAATCCCGACGAGCGTTCCGCCGACGTGACCGGTTTCGAGGGCTCATGGGTCTTCTATCATGGTGGCGGTCTGTTCACGAATTTCTGGAAGCGCGATCGTCCATACACCCTCGAATCGAAGTGCCTGGAAATCTTCCACTGGCGCGACGGCTATCGTTGCGAGCCGGGCGGCACGGCATGGATGGACGAAGACATCGTCGCCGAACATGTCCTTGCGTCGCTGGCCGATCCGGAGCGCAAGCGGGACATCATGGCGCGCATGCTGCGCTATCGCGATCCGCGCGGGATCTATGCGGAAGGCGGCTGCATCGACACCACCCGCGAATACCCGCGCCGGGTGTGTCCCGGCAATCCGGAACTGATACTGCCGGACCTCGATCCGGTCGCTGCCGCGAAGTAGCGGCAGCCTGGTATTCGCCTTGTAGAATGCCCGCATGACCGGCCGTGCGCATACCCCCGAACGCGATCAGGACTTCAGCGACGTCGATCGCGGCACGCTGATTGCAGAACTCTCGCGTCTGGTGCCCGCGGCGAATCTGCTC
>JAEHDA010000085.1 GCA_016880655.1 Rhodocyclaceae bacterium | reverse complement strand
GCGACCAGCATGTTCAGGAAGCCGTCGATGTTCGTCGCGTTGGTGGTGATCGGGTCTTCAAGCGAACGCGGCACGGAGCCGAGCGCCGCCTGGTGCAGCACGTAATCGACGCCCGCGCAGGCCGTGCGGCAATCATCGAGCTTGCGGATGTCGCCTTCGATGAAGCGGAACCGCGCCCATTGTTCCGGCGTCACGAGTCCCTTGACCTGATCGAAATTGTGTCGATGGCCTGTGGCGAAGTTGTCGAGGCCGACCACCGACTGGTCGAGCTTCAACAGGGTTTCGAGCAGGTTGCTGCCTATGAAGCCGGCAACGCCGGTGACGAGCCAGCTACGGCGATCCTTGCGCAGGCACGCCTGAAGTTGCTGATAGGTCGTCATCGCTCAGGGACGCCAGAGCGTGTAGCCAGCACCGCGGACGGCAGCCTGATCGTAGGCAGACTTCACATCGACGAACAGACCGCCCGCCTTAAGCGTGCCGAGAATGTCCTTGAGCGGCATCGCCAGATACTCGCGGTGCGCCACGGCAGCGACGATCGCATCCGCCGCCTTGGGCATGTCGCTCCATGAGCGCAGCGTGATGCCGTATTCGTGATGCGCCTCGGGCGCCTCGGCGATCGGATCGTGCACCGCGACCTCGCAGCCATAATCCTGTAGCTCGCGCACCAGGTCGGCCACCTTCGAATTGCGCAGGTCCGGACAGTTCTCCTTGAAAGTGAGGCCGAGCACTGCGACCGTGGCCCCCTTCACGGAACTGCCGTTCCGAATCAACCCCTTGATGGTTTGCTGCGCAATGTAGGCTGCCATTCCATCATTGATGCGGCGACCCGCAAGGATCACCTCCGGGTGGTAGCCGAGCATCTCGGCCTTGTGCGTCAAGTAGTACGGATCGACACCGATGCAGTGCCCTCCGACCAGGCCCGGCCGGAACGGCAGGAAGTTCCACTTGGTCCCTGCGGCCTGTAGCACTTCCAGCGTATCGATGCCGATGCGGCCGAAGATGATCGACAACTCGTTCATCAAGGCGATGTTCAGATCGCGCTGGGTATTCTCGATGACCTTGGCGGCTTCCGCCACCTTGATCGAACTGGCGCGATGGACGCCGGCTGTAATCACGGAGCCATAGACCTCCGCCACAGTATCGAGCGTCGCAGCATCGTCTCCCGACACGACTTTCACGATCTTGGTGATGGTACGTTCCTTGTCGCCCGGGTTGACGCGCTCGGGCGAATAGCCGACGTGGAAATCCTTCATCCACTTCATGCCGGAATGCTTTTCCAGCAACGGAATGCAGACTTCCTCCGTCGCACCGGGGTAGACCGTCGATTCATAGACGACGATCGCGCCCTTCTTCATGTACTTGCCGACCGTGGTCGAGGAACCCACCAACGGTGAAAAGTCAGGGATGTGTGCCTCATCGACGGGAGTCGGTACGGCGATGATGATGACGTCGGCTTTGGCCAAGGTCGACGGGTCGGTAGAAACCGACAACCGCGTCGCCGCCTTCAGGTCAGCGCTGCTGACCTCACCGGTCGGATCGATGAACTTCCTGTAGTTGGCAATCTTCGTTTCGGAGAGATCAAAACCGACGGTCTCACACTTCTTGCCAAATTCCACGGCCAGCGGCAGGCCGACGTATCCCAGCCCGCAAACAGCAACGACGCGCGACATTGCGACTCCCTGCGAAAAATTGTAGAGAACTAATTCGATTCTAGCGGTTTCCGCCGTCGTCGAACGAGCGATCAGCACAATTACGGGGAGTCGTACCGACGAGCATTCCAAGCACAATGATCACCGCAATTCCGGCGCTATCCTATACCCATCGAACCAAAGGGATTTTTGCGTTAGTCCGAATGTACCAATGTCGGCCATTCTCCAATCCAGACGCGGGAACTTGGCGGATTGCGTGATAAAGTGAAATGCCGAATGACTGAATGGTTTTTGGTTACTGCAAGCACGCAGAGACGCCCAATCAGGCACGTCTCTCCGACATCCAGTTTTTCACTAATTCGCCATTGTTGAAAAACGCATTCCGAATGATGCCATGCAACTAACAGATACCAAGAGCGAGCATTCCCACGGGCCTGCGTCCCTGCTGGACTTGACGGTTTCCTCATCCAAGCCGGGGCATGGCGGCGAATCTGCCATGGTCCTGTCAGTTGGCTTGCCACCAGCGACGGTCAGTGCCGCGAACTTCATTGCGACAACGAATCACTGGTCACCGGATACCGTCTACGCGGCCTCTTGGGCATTGGTTCTTTTTCGAATCATCGGCAACAACGAGTCCTGCTTTCACGAGCGTCCAGACCGCGACGGGACTACCGCTTCGATCGTCACCACTCGACTAAGCCCCGCTCCCGACCTTACTGGGCATGCGTGGCTACGCCGATTCGCTACTGATCGTGGGCAACATGTCGATGCGGATACTCCGGCAGGCTCTGCCAACCTTGATCACGTATGGCTGGACTCGGCGGTTACCGACACTCGTCTGCTCGATGAAATTCCATTGCTCCTGCAAGTCGACACGAGCGGACCGTGCGCCTGGATCGCGAAATTTTCCGAGGCCATCTATCCGCAATCAATCATCCAGGCGTTGCTCGATTGTGCAGTCCGTGTCGCCTCTCAACTCGCTTGTCATCCCGAGGCAACGCTCGAAAGCATCGACATCATCGGTGATGAGCAGCGGGACCTGCTTCTGCGGAGTTGGAATTGGGATTCCGAGTCGCACGAGTTGCAGCTGACGATCGAAGGTATCTTTGCCGAACTGGCCGGCCAGCATGGCGAGCGAACCGCGCTGGCTTGGGATGGCGGCACGATGTCATATCGTGCACTCGAAGACCTGTCGACCAGAATCGCCCATCGGCTCGCGGTGCTTGGGGCCAAGGAGGGCGACGCGATCGGCCTCGCCCTGGACCGCTCCCCGGAAGCAATTGCGGTGGTACTGGCAATACTCAAGCTGGGCGCAGCCTACCTTCCAGTGGACCTCAAATATCCACCGGAGCGCATCGCGTTCATGCTTGAGGACGCGCGAACGCGGCAAGTCGTCATCGGTGCCGCGAGCCGCCATCTTCTTCCAGAAGCGGTTTCTGCAATCGATATCGCAGACCTGATTGCCGAGCAGAGCTCACCCCCCGTCAATCTGCCGACCAAGAGCGGCGACTCGATTGCCTACGTGATGTACACGTCCGGTTCGACCGGACAACCAAAGGGAATTGAAATCCGTCATCGCTCGGTGATCCGCCTGGTCCGCAACGTCGATTACGTCCGCCTGGACGATGGCGTCGCCTTCCTTCATGCGGCGCCACTCGGCTTCGACGCATCGACGCTGGAAATCTGGGGCCCGCTGTTGAACGGCGGAAAGTGCGTTCTGCACGGCGAGGCCGTACCCACGGGGCGCGGCCTGGCCCACTCGATTCGACACCACGGCGTAACGTCCGCATGGCTGACCGCAGCCTTGTTCAATGCGATCATCGATGATGACCCGCATAACCTCCATGGGTTGGAACAACTCCTGACCGGGGGAGAGGCACTTTCGGTACCTCATGTCATGCGGGCCCTCGACGCGCTGCCTGGTGTCACGCTGATCAACGGCTACGGTCCGACCGAGTGCACCACATTCACCGCCACCTACCGCATTCCCCGTAACATCGACCGGAACATCCGCTCGATCCCGATCGGCAGGCCGATTCCCGAGACCTCGATCTACATCGTCAACCAACGACTGGAGCTTGTCCCGGTCGGGATTGTCGGGGAACTTTGCGTCGGCGGAACAGGACTGGCGCGCAGCTACCTTCGCCGCCCTGAGCTCACGGAAGAGCGATTTGTTGGCAATCCATTCGGCAAGCCAGGCGACCGTCTCTACCGAACCGGCGACCTGGTCCGCTACCTCCCGGATGGCAATATCGAGTTCGTTGGCCGAAGCGACGGCCAAGTCAAGATTCGCGGCTTCCGGATTGAATTGGGCGAAATCGAAGCGGCGCTTGCCCAGCATCCTGCCGTGCGCAGTTGCGCGGTTGTTGCACTCAAGGACGCACCGGGCGGCCCGCGCCTGGTGGGATATGTCGTCCCGGCAGGTGAGCCAGTCGCAGCTCAAGATCTCCGCACCTATCTGGGCAAGGCGTTGCCGGACTTCATGGTGCCAAGCGTATTCGTTTCGTTGCCAGCGCTACCGGTCACGGCCAATGGCAAACTGGACCGGCGAGCCCTCCCCGTCCCTGACAACACCCGTCCGGATATCCCGCAGCCCTACTTCACTCCTGTCACCCCGAACGAGGAACTACTCTGCGAGCTCTTCGCCCAGGTAGTCGGCTTGGATCGCGTTGGACGACTCGACAACTTCTTCGATATCGGTGGCACCTCGCTATTGGTCCTGCGCGTGCTGTCGCGCCTCCATGCCGAATTGGGACGCGAGGTTCCGGCCACTCATTTCTTCAGCGACCCGACGCCCGCGGCCATCGCCGCCAAACTGGACCGGCCTGGGGATCAGTCCATCCCGAGCGGACGAATCACTCGTCGCCGCAATGTGGAATCGTTGGCCAATGAATCGATCGCGATCGTGGCGTTTTCCGGACGATTCCCGGGGGCCGACAGCGTCGACACCCTATGGGAGAACCTGTGCGCGGGAAAGGAATCAATCACCTTCTTTGAGCCGCATCAACTCGACCCCGCAATTGCCCCAGAGCTTCGCGAAGACCCGAGCTACGTTCGCGCGCGAGGCGTTATCCGGGATGTGGAAATGTTCGATGCCGGCTTCTTCGGCATCACGCCGAGGGAAGCCGAGGTCATGGATCCGCAGCAGCGGATATTCCTCGAACTCTGTTGGGAATGCCTCGAGAGTGGCGGCTATGCACCGAGTTCGACGCCGGGACCGGTCGGCGTATTCGGCGGCATGTATAACGCCACCTATTTCCAGCACCACGTTTCCGCCTATCCGGACAAGATCCAGCGACTCGGCGCATTCCAGGTAATGCTGGATAACGAGAAGGACTACATCACCACGCGGGTCGCCAACCGTCTCAATCTCACCGGTCCGGCGGTCAGCGTTCATACCGCCTGCTCGACATCGCTGGTGGCAATCACGCAGGCCGTGCTGAATCTGCGGGCCGGCCTGTGTGACATGGCACTTGCCGGCGGTGCCTCGATCACCTGCCCGCCAAACAGCGGCTATCTTTATCAAGAAGGCGCGATGCTGTCGCCCGACGGGCATACGCGGAGTTTCGATGCCAATGCCCAGGGCACCGTATTCAGTGACGGTGCTGCTGTCGTGCTGCTGAAACGGCTAGCCGATGCCGAATCTGATGGCGACACGATATACGCGGTCATTCGTGGTGTTGCCGCGAATAACGATGGGGGTGAGAAGGCGAGCTTCACTGCACCGAGCGTCGACGGTCAGGCGGCAGTAGTCGCCGCCGCGCTCGACAACGCTGGCGTCGACGCCCGCACCATCGACTATGTGGAAACCCACGGCACTGCCACACCGCTTGGCGATCCGGTCGAGCTTGAGGCTCTGACCAAGGCATATCGTCGTCACACTACCGACATTGGCTTTTGCCGGATCGGTTCGGCCAAGAGCAATCTCGGGCATCTGGTCATCGCAGCTGGTGCCACCGGTCTGATCAAGACAGCCCTGGCGCTCAGCAAGGAGCACCTGCCCGCCAGCATCAACTTCGTGGCGCCCAATCCCAAGATCGATTTCGCGAATTCGCCATTCATTGTCACCAGTACGCCGCAGGAATGGAGGCGATGCTCGGTGCCCCGTCGCGCGGGCGTGAGTGCCTTCGGCGTGGGGGGCACCAACGCGCACGTCATCCTTGAGGAAGCGCCCCTGCGGGTTCCATCCGAGCCCGCGTCGGGCCCACAGCTTCTGTTGATTTCGGCCCGTACCCCAACGGCCTTGGCCAACAGCATGGCAAACCTTGCCACGCATCTCGAGTCACAACCCGAGGTCAACCTGGCCGACGTGGCCCATACGCTTCGCGTCGGCCGCGCTGCGTTCACCCAACGCGCCTGCATTGTCGCCGATACTCCTCTCGAAGCATCCGGGATATTGCGCAACGAAGAGTTGCCCAGTCGGGCTACCGGCTGCATCGGCGCCAAAGTCCCGGACATCGTGTTCATGTTTCCGGGACAAGCTGCGCAGTACGCTGCCATGGGTGCGGTTCTCTACGAGCAAGAACCGGCATTTCGCGATGCTTTCGACGCGTGCATGCAGGGCCTCGGCGGCATGTTCGATTTCGACTTCAAGGGCCTTCTATTCGGTGGTGATGCCAAGGCTCTGGTAGCCACGGAGATAACGCAACCCGCCCTGTTCTGCCTTGAGTATTCCCTGGCGAACTACTGGATCGGCCAAGGGCTACAGCCTGCCGCCATGATCGGCCATAGCGTCGGAGAATTCGTCGCCGCGACCTTGGCAGGGGTCATGTCTCTTCATGACGCAGTACGTCTGGTCGTCCAGCGTGGTCGCTTGATGCAGGTACTGCCCTCCGGTGCGATGCTGGCAATACGTACCTCGGCAGACAAGGTTCTGCCCCGGTTGAGGCACCCGCAGATATCGCTGGCGGCCGAGAACAGCCCGGGGCTGTGCGTGGTAGCCGGACCTCACGAGCCGATCGCGGTGTTGCAGGCAGAACTGGAGAGCGATGGCGTTGTTTGCCGCGTGCTTCAGACTTCCCACGCATTCCATTCCCCGATGATGGATCCCGTGCTGGAACCGTTCGCCGAGGCCATGCGATCCGTCAAGTTGTCTGGTCCGGTCATCCCCATCTACTCGACGGTCACCGGACGTTTGCTGACGGACGAGGAAGCGTGCGATCCGACTTACTGGGTCAGACATCTGCGCCAGCCCGTTCGTTTCTCGCCGGCCCTGTTGGCCGCCATCGACGACACCCAGGGCGTACTGCTTGAAGTGGGCCCACGAGCCTCGCTCTCGACGCTGGCACGACAGCACGGAGTCGGGCGCACGCCCCCCTTGGCAATTCAGAGCTTGTCCGACAGTACCGACAATGAGCATAGATCCCTCTTGCTGGCGGCTGGACGTCTCTGGACGCTCGGCGTACCGCTACGGCTGACTTTGCTCGACAAGCGAAGTCGGAAGCGCCGCATCCCGCTACCTACCTACCCTTTCGAAAAACAGCGCTATTGGCTCGAGGCCGTTGCGCGTATCCCTTCCGCGGCTCCTGTTTCGAATGCAGCTTTTTCCGAACCGGCAGCCAACAGTGATCAATCCGTACCTTCAGTGAGGACTCCCATGGCAACTCCGACTCCATCCAACCGCGTTCCCGGCCTCATCGCCAAACTGCGTGGGCTACTTGAGGATACGTCCGGCGTCGACATGGACGGCGCTGATCCCGCAGCGGCATTTGTCGAACTTGGGCTGGACTCCCTCTCCCTGACCCAGATCGCCATACAGCTGAAGCAGACCTTCAAGGTCAACATCACGTTTCGGCAACTCATGGAAAAATATCGCTCGCTCAACAGCCTGGCGGCCTTCCTTGATTCCGAAATTCCGCCGGAGGCCTCGACGCCCCCCCCTGCTGTGCAGAGCACCGTGGCGGCCCCGGTCGCTTCGCCCGCAGCTCCGGCCATGCCGTTTGCGATGCCTGCGCAAGTTGCGCCAAGCTTCGCATTCGTCGCGCAGCCAGTCGCTGGCCAGACACCGATGGTGCAGCAGCTGATTCAGCAACAAATTCAGGTGATGGCGCAGCAATTGGCGTTGCTGCAAGGTGCACCGATGATCGCCATGCCACAACCCATGACCACGCCCACCGCTGCGGAAGCGAGTCCCGCCGGCGCGCCTACCAGCACCCCGGCGGCCGCAACCGATACACCAACGGCCCCGGCCGCTACCGCTGCCGGGGAAGAAGAGGGTTCGGCCGGGATGATCAAATACGATGTCAAGAAAGCCTTCGGCGCCATCGCCCGCATCCACACCGATGCGGGTACTTCGATGACCGACCGCCAGCATGCCCGCCTGGAAGCATTCATGCAGCGTTACATCGAGCGCACCAGGAAGTCGAAGGCATATACCGTCGAGCACCGTCCGCATCTGGCCGACCCGCGAGTCGTGAACGGCTTCCGGCCGCAGTTGAAGGAGATCATCTATCAGATCGTCATCGGTCGCTCCAAGGGCTCCCGCATGTGGGATCTCGATGGCAACGAGTACGTCGATGCACTGAACGGCTTCGGCATGAGCATGTTCGGCTGGCAGCCTGATTTCATCCTCGAAGCGGTGCGCAAGCAACTCGACGACGGCTATGACATAGGCCCCCAGCATCCTTTGGCCGGAGAAGTCGCCAAGCTGTTCTGCGAAGTGACGGGCAATGATCGCGCTGGCCTGTGCAACACCGGTTCAGAGGCGGTCATGGGTTGCATCCGAATCGCCCGTACCGTTACCGGGCGCAGCAAGATCGCCATCTTTACGGGCTCGTACCACGGAATCTTCGACGAGGTGATCGTACGCGGCACCAAGAAGCTGAAGGCGGTCCCGGCAGCACCCGGCATCATGCCCAATACTTCGGAGAATGTGGTGGTGCTGGAGTATGGCACGCCCGAGTCGCTGCAATGGCTCAAGGACCATGCCGAAGAACTTGCCGCCATTCTGGTCGAGACAGTGCAAAGCCGCCGCCCGGACTTCCAGCCACGCGAATTCCTGCGTGACTTGCGCACCCTGACCGAGCAAACGGGGTCACTGCTGATTTTCGACGAGGTCGTAACAGGCTTCCGCAGCCATCCAGGCGGCATCCAGGCGCTGTTTGGGATTCGTGCCGACCTGGCCTCGTACGGCAAGGTCGTCGGCGGCGGCTTCCCGATTGGTGTCATCGCCGGCAAACGCGAGTACATGGATGCGCTGGATGGTGGTCAATGGAACTACGGCGACGACTCGATTCCCACCGTCGGCGTCACCTACTTTGCCGGCACCTTCGTCAGGCACCCGCTCGCGCTGGCGGCTGCCAAGGCGGTACTCGAACATCTCAAACAGGAAGGTCCGCAACTACAGGCCGCACTTACCCAGCGGACGACCGACATGGTCAGCGAACTTAACACTTTCTGCGAGGAGGTCGGCGCACCGATCGTCCTTAAGTCCTTCGCCTCCGTCTGGAAGACGTTCTTTCTTGAGGACCACCCCTTCCAGGACCTGCTGTTTGCGATGATGCGCAGCCGCGGGGTTCATATCCTCGATAACTTCCCATGCTTCTTCACCACCGCCCACAGCGCCGAGGATTTCAATATCATCAAGACAGCCTTCAAGGAATCGGTACTGGAGTTGCAGGAAGCGGATTTCTTGCCTCGTCGCGCCGGCAAGGTTGTTGCCATTGACGCGTCGATTCCACCGGTTCCGGGAGCGCGACTTGGCCGTGACGAGCAAGGACGTCCTGCCTGGTTTGTCGCCAATCCCGCTGCTCCCGGCAAGTACATGAAAGTCGGATGATGAACCCCAAACAACCCATCGCAGTAGAGGTCGACTACGATCCCTTTGCCCAACCGGACCTACAGCGCGTCGCTCCAACCACGGAAGCTCAACGTGAAATCTGGCTGGCCTGTCAGCTCGGTACTGAGGCTTCGCTCGCCTATAACGAGTCGGTGTCATTACGCATCAACGGTGCGCTGAATCTCGACTGGCTGCAACGGTCTTTACAGGGTTTGTCTGATCGCCACGAGTCATTGAGGGCGACGGTTAGCGACGACGGCATGAGCCTGATGATCGCGGCCCAGGGGCAGCTTGCTGCGGACGTCATACATCTATCCGCCAGCACGGAAGGGGAGCGCACGACCGCGCTCATCCGTTTGCGCGCGGCAGCTGTGGAGACCCCGTTTGATCTGGCGAAGGGACCGCTGTTCAGAGCCACTGTCGCCGTTCTTGGCAAGGAGAGTTTCGAACTGCTCCTCACGGGACATCACATCATCTGCGACGGCTGGTCCTTCGGGATTCTGGCTCCAGAACTGATGAAGCTCTATGCAGCGTTCGCTGCCGGACAGCCAGCAGGGCTTGCTCCGGCGGAGAGCTTCGCCGACTACGCACTCGCCGAGCTTGACGTCGAACATGCCGCGGCTGCCGAAAACGATAGTCACTATTGGCTATCGCTGTACAACTCGTCAACACCCGTACTCCAATTGCCTTGTGACCGGCCGCGCCCGGCCCGGCGTACGTTCGCATCCCGGCGCGAGGATCTTCTGCTTGAGGCCCCTTTGGTCGGCGCCATCCGTCAGTACGGCGGCCGTCAGGGCGCCAGCCTGTTCGCAACCATGTTCTCGATGTTTGCCGGCCTGATTGCGCGGCTTTCCGGTAGCGATGAAGTGGTGGTCGGCGTCCCTGCGGCTGGACAGTCGGCTGCCGGCAAGGAAGCGTTGGTAGGCCACTGCGTCAATCTGCTTCCGATTCGCGTCGCCACCGATCACGATACCAGTATCGCTCGCCTGATCAGCGATTCCAGTAGCCGCGTCCTTGATGCCTATGACCATCAGTCTTGTACATTTGGCGGCATCCTGCGCAAGCTTCAGGTGGAACGCGATCCCAGCCGACTGCCGCTTGTCAGCGTTCTGTTCAATATTGACTCGGCAATCAGCCGGGCAGATCTCTCGGTCGCTGGCTTGGTGGTCGAGTTGCGCTCGAATCCGCGTCACTTCGAGAACTTCGAGCTGTTTCTCAATGCCAGCCAATTCGATGGACAAATACTTCTCGAACTCCAGTACAACACCGACCTGTTCGATCAAAGCACGGTAGAACGCTGGCTCAAGCTCTACCGTTCCGCGCTGGAACGAATGGCTGCCAACCCTGACCCATCGCTGATCGTTGCTTCCGCATTCGCGCCAACTCCCGAGGACATTGCGCTTCTTGCCCGATTCAATGACACCAAGGCCAGCTATGCAAAGGGGGCTCGCGTCGAGACGCTCATCGAGCGTCAAGCCGCTGCGACGCCAGATTCGATCGCCGTGGCAATCGAAAGCACCCGTCTGACGTACCGAGAGCTTGACCATCGCGCCAACGGTTTGGCCGCGCAACTCAGGCAGGGCGGCGTCGGGCCCGGGCACCTCGTAGGACTTTCCTGTGGCCGGAATGAACACATGCTTGTCGCGCTGCTCGGCATCCTGAAGTCGGGTGCCGGCTACGTTCCACTTGATCCCTCCTTCCCGCCAGATCGACTGGAGTTCATGGCTGCCGACGCCTCCCTCCGCTTCGTGGTGTCCGACGGCAGTCTCGTTGATTCATGGAAGTTCGGATCGAGCGAACGGGTCGATGTCGACACCATCGCCGCATCTGAAATCCGGCCCGCACCTCTGGGCAGCGCCGACGACATCGCCTATGTCATCTACACCTCCGGATCCACTGGTCGTCCGAAGGGAGTGCGTGTTCCTCATCGCAGCGTCGCCAACCTGCTCGAGAGTGTCCGCCTTGAACCGGGCATGGACGCGCATCATTCGGTACTGTCCATTACGACGCTGTCGTTCGATATTGCGGTATCGGAAGTGATTCTGCCGTTGACCGTCGGCGCACGCATAGTCGTCGCCAACCGCGCCGAAACAACGGACGGAGAACGCTTGCGTGACCTGATCGAAACGCAGGGAGTTAACTTCATCGATGCGACGCCGTCGACCTGGCGCCTGTTGCTCGCATCCGGCTGGAAGGGATCCCGGGAACTGCGCGCAATTTGCACCGGCGAGCCTTTGCCACCGGACCTGGGCAGAGAATTGCTGAGTCGGGTTGGCGAGTTGTGGAACGGCTATGGTCCTACTGAAACCACGGTCTGGTCGAGCTTCTATCGTGTCAAGGCAATTGATGGCCCTGTCCCGATCGGTCATCCGATTGCCAACACCCAGATTCATGTGCTGGATGCCCAACTGCGTCCGCTGCCGATTGGTGTCGTCGGCGAACTCCTCATTGGTGGTGACGGCGTGACGTTCGGCTACCTAAATCGGCCCGATTTGACCGCCGATCGATTCATCCCGGATCCCCAGCGCGGGTCCGGTGCTCGCAGGTACAGGACGGGCGACCTGGGACGCTGGTGCATGGACGGTACGCTTGAATGTCTCGGTCGCAGCGACCACCAAGTCAAGGTTCGCGGCTATCGTATCGAACTGGGTGAAATTGAGGCCAACCTGACTCAGCACCCCGCTGTCGCCACGGCATTGGTCATCACACGCGAGGATCAGCCGGGCGATGTACGGATCGTTGCTTACGTCGTGCCGAAGAACGGCACCCCGGTCGACGGTACCGCCCTGCGGGATTTCCTGCGTCAGTCGCTGCCCGACTACATGATTCCGCAACATGTGGTCGAACTTGCCGCGCTGCCGCTATTGCCAAACGGCAAAATCAACCGGATCGCGCTACCGCCCCCTGAAGTCAGTAGATCGGCTGGGCGTACTCAGCGCGTTGCTCCGCGCACTCCGCTGGAACAACAAGTTGTCGAAATCATGGAACGGGTCCTCAATCTGCCTGGTCTCGGGATAGAAGACGATTTCTTCTCGCTGGGAGGACACTCGCTGCTCGCTGCGCGACTTGCCGCCCAGTTGAACCGCGAATTCGAGCTCGGATTGCCGCTCAGCACCGTATTCCAGGCGCCGACAGTTGCGCGCTTGGTGGAGGCTATCGAAAAGGCGAAAGCACACCGTGGCCCTCGCCGAGCCCCACTCGTCACTTCTCCGGAACAACGTCAGGCGCCCGTAACCATCATGCAGGAGCGCGTGCGCTTCGTCGAAGATCTGCTTCCCGGTACCGCGATATACACCGTGCCATCTGCCCATCGGCTGAGGGGGCCGCTGGATGTCCAGAAGTTCAAACAAGCACTTCAATCGATGGTCGAACGGCAACCGTCTCTGCGGACGGTCATTGTCCCAAACCCATCGACCTCGGAGTCGGGATACATCCAGTCAGTACAGGATTCCGTCTTGGTGGATCTTCCTCTCATCGACCTTGGCGGAGTTGCACCGGCAGAACGCGAATCGGAACTGATGAGCCGAATGCAAATTGCGATCGATGCTCCGATTCCACTCGATCGCGCACCGCTGATGCGCACACAGCTCTACCGTTTGAGTGACGAAGAGCACGTGTTTCTCTTCATAACCCATCACCTCGTCTGGGATGGCTGGTCGTTCGACCTGCTATATGACGAGATGTCGGAACTCTATGGTGCATTAATCGAGAGCCGACCACACCGACTAACCGATCTTGCAGTGACCTACGCGGACTTCGCACGCTGGCACAAGGAATGGCTGAAAGGCGATGAGTTCGCCCAGCAGCTCGCCTTCTGGAAGCAGCATTACACGACACTACCACCTGGCCTGCTGCCTCGCACCGATCGGCCGCGTACCGGTCACATGACGGGCACGGGGGCCACTCTGTGGGTGCGGATACCGAAGGATCAAACAGATCGGTTACGTGAGCTGGCGCGTAACAATGATGCAACATTGAACATGCTGTGCATGTCGGTGTTCGCCGTAGTCGTGTCAACAGCGCTCGGTCATGCTCAGGTAGCGTTGGGGGTACCGGTACGCGGCCGTCTGGAGAGCGTACTCGAGCCGATCATGGGCTTCTTCACCAACCTGATGCCTGTCCATGTCGATGTTGCTCCCGATGCTCCCTTTGTCGACACTCTCGGTGCGCTAAAGGCCCTGTTGGTGAAACTGTTCAGCAATGCTGATGTGCCGTTCGAACGCTTGGTGCAGGAAAGCGAGGTCGCCGAGCACGTTAGGACTGCAGGACTCTACCAGGCGCTGTTCTCCTTCCAGGATGCCCGGGAGCGTCACCGGGAATGGGGTCCCCTGCACCACGAAAATGTTCTCGTCAAACAGCACGCAGCGACGCAAGATCTCGGCCTCTGGCTGATGGAGGGGCCCGGAGGAATGGAAGGAGGCCTGATGTACAACGCAGACCTGTACGACGAGCCAACCATAGAGGTCCTGCACGGCGCATTCCTCGCCGCGCTAGATTTGGTCGAGCGAGATCCCCGGCGGTCCTTGGCGGCACAACTGGTTGCCGCTGACAGGCGGCTGGCAGGTTGGCTTGCCCCGACGTCCCTGGCCGTGCGATCGATGGCCGGCAGCCGGACGGAAGCTGCCGATTCCCCAACCGAACGAGCACTGGCTGAATTGTGGGCGCGACTGCTGGGTGTCGATCCCGCCCAAATTGGCGGTAGCGACAATTTCTTCGATCTGGGTGGCAGTTCGCTGCTGGCAATGCGCGCCGTGGCAGAGGCCGACCGGCTTCTCGGACTCAAGATCGATCCGCGTCGGTTTGTCTTCGAAACTCTGCATCAATTGAGCATGTGCGCAGCCACGGCATCTCCGGGAATTTCGATGGGAGCGACGGACGAAACCAGAACGACCACCGAAGCGGCTATAGCTGCGATTTGGGCAAAACTGCTAGGCATCGAGGCAAGGCAGATTGCCGGTACCGACAATTTCTTTGACCTCGGTGGCAGTTCCTTGCTGGCAATGCGTGCCGTAGCAGATGCCGACAGAACGCTGGGGTTGAAGATCGAGCCGGCACGCATGGTCTATGAGACGTTGCACCAGATCAGCGCAACCGTACCATCTGCATCGGGTTCGCTCGATCGGTCCCAGAGCTTGGCGTCCGACAAGACGGGACTGTTGTCTCGTGTGTTGGGTCGCTTTGGCCGCCGTCCGTAGTCCTTCACGGAACCGACAATCGTGCCGGCTGGCGTTTTCAGTTCGATGGATGCACCGACGGAGGGAATGACCCGAGCCGTCTACGCATCGCCGCTCTGTTCGCAGCGCATCGCAGCCCTTTCCGAGGGCTCTCACGATATCGAGTTGTGGGTTGTCGATTTACTGAGCTACCCGTGGCAAGGCTGCCAAGCCTGGATGAGCCCGGACGAAAATGACCGCGCCCGCCGATTCAGATTCGGGAACGACGAGCGTCGGTATCGGGCAGTGCGCTGTGCCGTGCGCGAGATTCTAGGGCGACGACTTGGTCGCGATCCAGCGTCTCTCGCATTTCAGACAGGCCCGTTTGGCAAGCCCTCAATAGTCAACGGTGAGTGCGGCACCACCCACGCTCCGTGGCACTTCAACTTGAGCCACAGCGGTGACGCCGCCCTGATCGGCCTTGCGCCGGACATGGAAATAGGTGTGGATATTGAACAGATACGTACCGTCGACGGACTTTGGCAGCTGGCAGAGCAAAATTTCACGCCAGTCGAGCGGCAGGAATTGGCAACCGAATCAGTCGATCGCTATTCCTACCGTTTTCTCTGTGGGTGGACACGAAAGGAAGCGTGTTTAAAGGCGGTCGGTTGCGGTCTGTCCATTGCACCGAATTCCTTCCAGACAGGGCTTTCGGACGCCAATGCGACGGCAGTATTGGATACCGATCAAGGCCCCGTCACCGTCCATGTCCAGTCAGTCGCGGTTGGCACCGACGCAGTTGCGGCCGTGGCGTGGATTCAGCGCCGCAATGAACTCGACCATCCGGCAATATGAATACGCTCACCAATTTCCAGCCGATCGCGTTCGGTCCCCCGGAACGTCGGCTGTTCGGCATTTATCACCTTTCGCAGGCACAAGCCGCAGACCACAGACCAGCAGTGATCCTCTGCAATGCGTTCGGTCAGGAGGCAATCCGCGCCCAACGTTTTCAGCGAGCGTTGGCGGAACGGTTGGCACGGGCAGGGCATCCGGTGCTTCGGTTCGACTATTTCGGCACAGGCGACTCAATGGGTGACGACGCCGAAGGTGACCTGGACGGCTGGTGTCAGGATCTGCATACCGCCCATCAGGAGCTTCGACGACTCGCTGCCACGTCTCGTATTGTCTGGGTTGGTATGAGACTGGGCGGGAGCGTGGCGCTTCGTGCGGCCCGCACCGCGCCGACGGACTTGGCCAGGCTGATCCTGTGGGATCCGGTGTTGGATGGCTCTCGTTACCTTGCCCACCTGCGCGATCGACACATCGCCAGTCTCGAGAATGTATACAGCCTGCCCTTAAACCCAGCTCCGCGCGACCTTGCCGATGATCCGAGTTGCTATCGGGACGAAGCCATAGGTTTCGCCTTGTCGCCAAGGCTTCGGAGCCAACTCATGGCGCTTGGCACCGAGAGCCACAGCTGGCCAACCACCCCATCGGACATCATCGTCATAACGGACCCGGATACACCGGACGGAATGGACCTTGAATTCATCTGCGCACGCAACCCCGGACGTGCGCAGGTTCTTGTGGTGCAACACGGTACCAATTGGACCACCGACACCGCAGCGAACACCTCTTTGGTCCCAACAGCTGCGATGATGATGATCGCCCAGCAAACAGGTGACGCTCAATGACCGAGACGCCAGTCCTGTTCGGTCCCGAGTCCTCACTCGTCGGCGTTGTGTGCCAACCGACCTCCCATGAAGTCGTCGGAGATATGGCCTGCCTGACGTTCAATGCGGGCGTAGTTCCACGCATCGGCCCGCACCGATTCAACGTCAAGCTGTCCCGCGTTTTGGCAGCAGAAGGCGTCCCGAGCATGCGCTTCGACCTGGGCGGGCTCGGCGACAGCCGGCCGACTTCGGTTCAGCAGGACTTCCTGCAGCAGGCGATAGCCGACATTCGCGCGGCGATGGATTATCTTGAGCAACATCATGGCATTCACCGGTTCATTTTGATTGGAAACTGTTCCGGGGCCATCCATGTCTATTGGACTGCCCTAGCCGACCAGCGTGTCGCCGGAATCCTGATGTTCGATGGCTTCTGGTATCGCACCAGATGGTCCACGCCTGTGCGTCACTGGAAGCGCTTTCGAGCTGGATCATGGAAAGCCGCTGCTGTGGCAATAGGACGTCGAATTTCAGGCCTATGGCGACTCGCCAATCGTGCTGATGCTAGCGCCCAGGCAGGCATCTTCTCGTCAGACGAATCCACCGCAAACCCGCCCCGCGCAGACTACTGTCGGGTGATGCAAACGCTGGTCGATCGACAGGTCAATGTCTTCCTTGTGTTCTCAGGTGGCGTCATCGACGCCTATAGCTACGCCAGGCAGTTTCGCGACGGGTTCGGCAGAGAACCGTTCTTCGCCAAGGTCCGATGCGACTTCCTACCGGAAATCGACCATACCCTGCTTTCGCTGGAGTCACAGAAATTGTTGATCAATGTGATCCGCACCTGGATCTTGGGCATCGTCGCCACACCCATCCGGCCGATCAAGGACGCTTGACTCGATACCACGTCTTGACTTCAGCGCAACGGATCAGATGAAAACTCGCTCGTCACTTCTCGTTCCTCCCGAGTTGATCACGGAAGCCGTCCACGACGCGGGAGTCGACCACGGCCCGGCAGGACACGACGGGCGGGCCGCTGTCGGAAAGGTGAAGCCCCCTACCGTGCTGGTCCTCGCCAGAGCCGTGACGGGGTTGGACGTCGTCCGATCCCTGGGTCGCGCAGGGATTCCTGTCCATGCCATCTACTTCAAGCACGACGATCCGGTCCGTCTATCGCGCTATTGCCAAGCCAGTTTCTACGATGACTCGCTCGGCGACGAAGATGCATTGCTGAGACATGTCATTGCCGTTGCCCGGGGACTGGGAAACCGCCCCATCGTAGTTCCGACCTGTGATGCCCATGCCTTGATGCTGTCCAGACACGCCCGCGTGCTGGAGGAATTCAGCCGCGTACTGACCGCGGAGTACTCGGATTTGATCGAGGTCGTCAGCAAAGACAGGCTCTATGCACATGCTCATGCAGCGGGACTGGCCACCATTCCGGGAATTGTCGCGCCTCAGTTGCACGAGGTAGCCCAATGGAGCCTCATCCACAACGGTCCGTACTTGATCAAGCCTTTCTACGTGGGCGTACCCGGTGCCAAGCTCAAACTGAAGAACCTGACCATCCCATCGCGGGAAGCGCTGCTCGGCTACGTCGCAAACAACAGCATGGACTCGTTGATCGTGCAGCAACTCATCCAGGGCGGCGACGGCTACATATTCGACTGCTACGGCTATTGCGGCCGCGACGGTCGAGTCCAGGCCATGGCGACCAAACGCCGCTGGCGCCAAGAGCCTCCGGACTTCGGCACATGCACGATGGGTGAGATTCCGGCGCGACTGAATGGCGACACTGATGGTCTGCTACGCGAATATACCGAACGGCTGTTCGATCACGTCAGCTACCACGGGATCTTCGGCGTCGAATGGCTATGTGACCGTGAGACGCGTCGTTTCTATCTGATAGATTTCAATGCCCGCCCGTTCATGAGCATCGCTCACGTAGCGGCGGCCGGTCTCAACCTGCCGGCGCTCGCCTACGCAGACATGACCAACGGAGACTTTGGCACGTTTGCGCCCGCACCTCGCATCAAGCACATCTTCGGGTTGGATCTCTTGCGCGACGTGGAATCATTGATCGCGAAACGCCAGCGCGGGGAATTGACTCTGGGCGCCTGGCTTCGTTCGATTGCAAAGTGCCGTCACTTCTACTACGCAAGCTGGCGCGATCCCATGCCCGGGATTGCTCGACTCATTGAGATCGTTCGGCGAAGCGGACGATATTTTTCCCACGCATTTCGCAACCAGCCATCAGGACAAAACGACTAAAATTCAACTCCAAGACTGCCAGGTACAAGAAACGCCCCATAACCTCGAATCGCGGCCGATAGCGATCCGGCAGTCAGCTGTGGCCTCCGATGGCGCATATGGCGCCGATCTGGCAATCCGTAGCAGCCTGCTGCAACGCTATCAGGATGAAATCCGCCGATCCGCGACAGCCGCCACGCACTTGGTTGCCAGAAAACCCAATCGAATTGCATCAGGAACATGGAAGTTCGCGTAATCAATTCTGCCGAGCAGTTTCTTTCCATCCGCGCCGACTGGGACGCGCTGCTCCTGTCCGCCGAGGCAGCCAGCGTATTCATGAGCTGGGAGTGGAACCATCATTGGTGGAAGCACTACGGACGGAATCAAAGCCTTCGGATCATCACCGTTTGGGAAGACGAGCAACTCAAGGCTGTGCTTCCGCTCTACTTGCAGCGGACGACCATCTACGGATTCCGGGTGCTGACAAGCGCCAGATTCATCGGCACAGGAGGAGACACATCGCCGGATTATCTTGGGCCGATTCTGGAGCCAACGATGGCAAGTCAGGCGATTCCACTGCTCGTCGGTTACTTGCTCAACAACCAGCCGGACTGGCAAGTACTTCGGCTCAGCGATCTGGACCGCAACTCCGCCTTTTTCGCCGAACTTGAGCAGCAGTGCGCGGCTATGCACCTCCCATGCACGACGGCGGTCTCGGCCAGGATCGCATTCGTCGCCCTGCCGCCAACCTGGGACGACTACCTTGCCACCGTCCACCGGGATCGACGAAACACCATTCGCCGCACACGTCGAAAGGTGGAATCGCAGCATCAGGGACGATTCTACGTCGTGAGCAGCGAAGCGGAAGTCGACGATATTCTTGCCAGCCTGATCGCGCTGCATCACCGTCGTTGGCAAGGAAACCCGAACGGCCATGCATTCTCGACCCCCGAGTACGTTGGTTTTCACGGTGATGTCGTGCGCGCCTGTGCCCGTCGCGACTGGATACGGTTCTACTGCCTTGAAGCGGACGGCAAGCGCATTGCCGTTTTCTACTGCTATCGTTTCCGCAACCAGATCTTCTATTTCCAGGCCGGGTTCGATCCGGACTATGAGCGCCTGCGCCCGGGTCTGGTCCTGATCGGCCATGCTTTGGAGCATGCCATTGAGGAAGGCAACTTCATATTCGATTTCCTTCGTGGCGAGCATCCTTACAAGACCCAGTGGGGAAAGTCGCGCCGCGAAACGCACACCATGGTGGCATATCGCCCAGGATTGCGGGCAATGCTGTATCGCCTGCAAAGCGAGCAGATACCGGCAATGAAGCTTCGGCTGAAGAGTGCCTTTCCTTTCCTCGGCAACAAACCTCATGCAACTGTTGGTGACGTGGCGGACAGGCAAGATGCTTAGACGACTCGCACTGCACGTTTCGAACTACTCGATGGGGAATCTGCTGGTTACGATTTCCGGGTTCATTTCATTTCCGATCTTCACCCGGATATTCTCGGTGTCCGAGTACGGAATATTGAACCTTATCTCGGCAACACTCGGGCTGTTGTTGGCGGTATCGAAGCTCGGAGTCCAGCATTCCATCATTCGCTTTTACGGCGAAGTGAAATCCGGTCAGAGCCGATCAAGCATCGCGCAGTATCTGTCGACGACTCTGTTCGGCATGATGGCGATAGGCATGGCGACAGCCGTCGCCTGGGCCGCAATCAGCCAGTTGATACCCGCCTCCTGGTGGAGCGACCCACGCGTGAGCGATCTGTTCCTGCTGACTGCGGTGCTGCTGTTCATCAGAACCATTGACAGCGCCCTCGTCAACTTCCTGCGTGCGGAGGAACGGAGTGGGATCCTGAACATTTACAACGTCATCAAGCGCTATGGCACGCTGGCGCTGGTACTGGCAACGCTGTTCTACGTTGCACGCGATCTTTACGGATATTTCTGGGCGACCGTCATCGCTGAAGCGATCGCTGTGGCAATGCTCTTTGCCTCGATGAGCCGGACGCGCCGTTTTTCGCCGCGGGAGTACTCGCCTGAGTTGTTCCGCCGAATGCTCATGTTCGGCCTTCCCATGATCGCTTTCGAGCTCTCAGGGATCATCCTCAACATCGGCGATCGCTACGTCATTGAAGCCATGCTTGGCAGCGAGGCGCTAGGCGTCTATTCGGCCGGATACAATTTCTGCCAGTATGTTCAAGCGGTGTTCCTTGCTGCTTTGAGCCAGGCGATCGTGCCGATGTACGTACGCAGTTGGGAAGAGAAGGGGCCGGAGGAAACGGGACGATTTATCCGGCAGGCGCTGCACTACTATCTGATGGCCGCGCTGCCGTTGGTGGCAGGTGTATCTGCCGTGGGAAGGGAAATGCTCGTCATTCTGGCATCGGAAAAATATGCAGATGGGGCCGCGGTCATTCCCTACGTTGCCGGGGGCATGGCGATTGACGCCACCCTGGCAATCGTCGGCGCCGGTCTCTACATTCACAAGCGCACCATGGTCATGGCCGCACTGATGGCCTTCTGCGCGGTACTGAATGTTGCCCTGAATATCTGGCTGATTCCCGGCTTCGGGATCATGGGGTCTGCAATCGCCACACTGGTTGCCTACGCGGCTCTGGCATTTGGCGCCTGGCGCGCCAGCCAGTCGCTCCTGCCGATCTCGTTCCCTTGGGCCAGTGCAGCCAAATTCGCGGCTCTATCCCTGATCATGTATGCAGCCGTTACCTCGATATCCCTGACCAATCGCTGGGCCGGTCTTTCGGCGCAAGTCGGCGGCGGAATTCTGCTGTATGCGATGTTGGTGTTGATGTTCGACGGACAGGCCCGCAACGCATTGCGCGTCGTGGCTGGCCGGTTGACGAAGAAAGCCTAGGCCATGGCTCAGCGGCAGGACGCACCCCCCCCACTCGTAAGCGTCGTCATTCCCTGCTACAACGGCGCCGAGTTTCTGCCGGAGGCGATCGACAGCGTATTGGCCCAGTCGTACCCAAGTGTCGAGATCATCGTCGTCAACGATGGATCGACTGACGATACGGCGCGGGTACTCGATCGGTATGCCGACCGGGTCACCGCGCTTCATCAGCCGAACGGCGGGCTCGCATCGGCGCGGAACCGCGGTTTGCGATCTGCCAAAGGCGACTTCATTGCGTTGTTCGACGCCGACGATGTTTGCCAGCCCGACCGATTGGCCGCCCAGGTCGCCTGCATGCTGCAACTACCCGACGTCGTACTCTGCTGTTCGGACTTCTCGGCATTTGCCGGGGAACAGTTGCTTGAGGTCTCCCATATCGCAACCTACTACCGAATCGTCGGCGCAACAGCCGGCGGCCCCGCCGGACTGTACGCAAACCGCCAAATGCTGGACATCGGGCTCGCACCATGGCCGAAGTCGGGGCTTCAAGCGCCGATAACCGTACTGTCCGGTCAGGTCTATGAGAGCCTGATGTGGGGCAACTTCATTCATCCGCCGACCGTAATGGCGCGACGATCGGCGATCGAGATCGCAGGCGAATTCGACGAGGGCATCGCCAACGGAACGGACTACGATTGGCTGATGCGCATGTGCCGACTGGGGCCGGCAGCCTACCTGGATCGGCCGCTGCTGAAATATCGCTATTCCGAGGCACAGCTCAGTGCGCCCCGCAATACGGCTCAGCTTGCCTTGGACACCATTATCGCCATGGACAAGCTGAGACGAATGGACTCGGCGTTGTTTCAGCGTCATCGCTTTCAATTCCGGCGACGGATCGGCACCTGTCATCTCCAGGCTGCCAACGCCTTGCTGGAAACCGACAAGCCGCGCGCTATCGGACAGTTGATGCGCAGCATGCTCCATGGAATAGTCAACCTGACGTCCCTGAAGGTGATCGTGAAGTTGATGCTGCCGCGTCGTATTCTGGCTTGGCGGCGGCAGCAGCATCCGACTTTGGCAAACGAATTGCATGGACGGGCTCACCCATGAACATCAAACGCCTGATCAAGAGCGCCGTTGCATCTTCCGTTGGATGGCCCTTGGCTAGCCGGGTAGTGCGGGCTCCCGGAGTCACCGTCCTCATGTACCATCGCGTGCCCTCGCCCGGCACGCCTTTCGATGGTTGCGAGGTGGGACTGTTCCGTGAGCAGATGCAGTGGCTGAAGCGGCATTGCCAGCCTATCCGCCCCGAACAGCTGCTGCCTCAGGCGAATGCACCCCGCAGCGGTCGCCCGCCGGTACTGGTCACCTTCGACGACGGCTATCGCGACTATTTCGACAACGCCTATCCGATACTGAAGGCATTGGAGATTCCTGCCGTCGTCTTTCTGGCAACCTCATTCATGGACAACGGCGGCATGATCTGGACCGACGAGGTCACCTGGGCAGTCGCTCATGCGCCGGCTCATCAGTTCAGGCTGCCTTGGGCGGAAGACGCGGTGTTCGATTTTTCCGTACCGCATGAACGCGCTCGCTTCCGGGACCAGGCCAAGCTGCACCTGAAAGGGATACCCGATGCCGAACGACAGGAGAAACTGTCGCGCCTCATGGCGCGCCTGGGTATTTCCGGCGAGCAATCGCGCATCGACAGGCAGATGCTGAGCTGGGACGAGGTGCGAGCGTCGCTCGACCTGACGACCTACGGAGGTCACAGCCACACGCATCCGATCATGTCGCAACTTGATGACGACGCCCTTGAGATCGAAGTCAGAACCTGCCGCGATCGCATCCAGGCAGAGACGGGCCAATCACCGAAGTACTTTGCCTACCCCAACGGCCGGCTACAGGACTTCAACGATGCGACCAAGCGCGTACTGAACCGCCACGGGTTCGAGCTGGCCTTCTCGACCGTACTCGGCAGCAACGGCGCCGCCATGGATCCGATGGCCATCAAGCGCATCCACAATGGCAACAGCGCCAGCGACATGGCTTGCCTGATTGCCGGCATCACGCGAGCCTGAGGGGGCTGTCTGACATGACTAAACTGGCCGTATTGATGTACCACGCGATTGGCGGCACGGACGTGGAGTGCGGAAACGCCGACCCCCACTACACGGTGGCGCGGAGCGCCTTTCGCAGGCATTTGGCTCAGGTACGGGCAATCGGCTGTAGCGCATCCAGCGTGGTAAGAATCCTCGACTCCGGGCAAGCAGCAGGGAAAGTGGCATTCACATTCGACGACGGCCACGAAAGCAATGCGGCCGCTTCAATTGACATCCTCGAACACGGTGGAAGCGCCGACCTGTTCGTCAACCCGACGATGGTCGGGCAACCACAGTATCTCGACTGGCAGGCATTGGCCGATCTCGCCAAGGCCGGAATCTCGATCCAGTCCCACGGCGATACCCACCGCTATTTCGATGAGTTGTCCGACCGCGAAGTCGAGCAGGAACTGTCCGGCTCGAAGGCCAGGATTGAGGACCGCGTTGGACAAGCCGTGGTGCTTTTCGCGCCCCCCGGCGGGCGACTCACCCCCCGGGTCGCCGATATCGCCCAATGCATCGGCTATCGCGGCATCTGCTCTTCACGAGCCGGTCTCTGGAATACTCAGGGCGGTCAATGGCGCATCCCGCGCCTGGCGGTGCTGGCCGCTACCTCCGACGGCCAGTTCTGCCGCTGGATCGGGCAGGATAAATGGGAGTTCGCCCGAATGACGATACGCGACCGGGCCTTGACGCTCGCGAAGGGCGTGCTCGGCAATGCCGGTTACGAGAAGTTGCGCTCCCGGCTGCTCCGCAAACCCGATGACGCAGGATCTGTTGCATGAACCCGGCATTGGCTGTCTTTCTGGCATCCCTGGCTTTGCTGGCCTACACGTTTGTCGGCTACCCGCTGCTCCTGTCGCTGTGGGCACGCATCGCACCCCGGCCCGTCAAGCGCACACCGTTCGACCCGAGCGTGGCAATCGTCGTCGTGGTCCACAACGGCGCGGGCCTGATGGAACGAAAGATCGCGAGCTGTCTCGCTCAGGACTATCCTGCCGAGCGCCTGCGCGTGCTGATCGCGTCCGACGGTTCCGACGACGACACCCATGAAGTCGTTGCCTCGTTCAACCCCTCCCGCGTCTCCCTCCTTCCGTTCCCGACACGGCGCGGCAAGGCCGCCTGTCTCAATGACGCGATCGCAACCTGCGATGAAGATGTCATCGTCCTGACCGATGCCCGACAGGCACTGCATCCACTGGCGGTGCGCCGCCTCATCGACAATCTTGCCGACGACACGGTCGGCGCCGTCAGCGGGCAACTCGTATTCGAACGCGACGGAATCACCGCCTTCGGCGAAGGCATCGATGCCTACTGGCGCTACGAGAAGTTCCTGCGTCGGACGGAAGGCCGGATTCATTCTTCGGTTGGCGTAACCGGCGCGATCTATGCGCTGCGTCGCTCATGCTTCCGCGCGATTCCGCCGGAAACGATTCTCGATGACGTCCTGATTCCGATGAACGTCGTCGCCCAGGGTTATCGAGTCCTCTTCGAGGACGAGGCACTGGCATACGATCGGCCATCGCGCGACGCTGCCCAGGAACGGGTGCGCAAGGTCCGGACCCTGGCCGGCAATTTCCAGCTCCTGGCCTCCTACCCGTGGTTGGTGGCACCGTGGCGCAACCCGATCGCCACGCAGTTCATCTCCCACAAGGTAATGCGCCTGATCGCGCCGCTTGCCATGGCCTTGGCCCTCCTCACGAATGCGTTCCTCGCCACGGATCCCGCCGGAGGCGTACTGTGGCGACTGACTTTTGTCGCCCAGCTCGCCGCCTATGCCCTGGCGGTCCTGGGCTTGCTGTCGTCTGCTGCGAATCGCATTCGCCTCGTCAAGCTGGCCAGCGCCTTCCTGTCGCTCAACTGGTTCGTGGTACTCGGCTTCGTCGAGTTTCTGTCGAACCGCAACGCACACCTCTGGCAGAACCATCAGCAGGTAGCCGGCCGGCCCAATTCCACCACTTGACATCCTGTCGAACTCATGCGGATCCTCTACATCGTTTCTTTGTTCCCTTGCTGGTCGGAGACTTTCATCGTCCGTGAAATTCTGGGGATGATTCGCCTGGGCGTCGATGTCCGCATTGTTTCGCTGAAGCATCCCTCCGAGAAGCTCGTCCAGTCCGATGCCGCCGGGCTCCTGGAACGCGTCAGCTATCCAGCCCCTTGGTGGCGTACCGCACTTGCCGCATTGGCGACCCTGCTCCGGCATCCGCTCCGCGAGTTCCTCGACCTGCTCCGCATCTTCCGCAGTCTTCGGCGCCATCCCGACGCCATGGCCAAGACACTGGTTGTCTGGTGGCGTACCTTGGGCTTGCTGGGGACGGTTCGCTCGCTCGCACCCGCCCATATCCACGCCCACTGGGCGACTTACCCTTCCACCGCGGCTTGGCTGCTATCGACGCGGCTCGGCATTCCCTTCACATTCACGGCGCACGCCCACGACATCTTCCTCGAAGACCATCTGCTGGCAGACAAGATGCCGGCAGCCAAAGCCACCATCGCGATCTCGAGCTTCAACCGGAGCTATCTCCGCGAACACGTTGCCAAGGCGGACCACAGCAGGATCGAGATCGTGCATTGCGGCGTATCGCCCGAAGGATTTCCGTTCATACCGGACGGACGCGACAAGCAGCGCATCCTGGCCGTCGGCCGCCTCGACGAGATCAAGGGCTTCCCGCACCTGATCGATGCCTGCGCCCGCCTGCGCGACGACGGCGTGCAGTTCCGGTGCGACATCATCGGCAGCGGCCCGCTCGAACCAGATCTGAAGGCGCAAATCCGGAAGCTCGGACTGCAAGACCAAGTGCATCTGCTGGGCGTGCGCAAGCAGGAGGAGGTTCGTGCCGCGCTGTATCAGGCAGGCGTGTTCGCCCTGCCCTCAGTCGTTACCTCCCGTGGCGATCGCGATGGCATCCCGGTTGCGCTGATGGAAGCCATGGCCACCGGGATTCCTGTCGTGTCCACGCGGGTTTCCGGAATCCCGGAACTGGTCGAGGACGACGTCACCGGCCTCGTCGCGGCTCCTGGAGATGCCGACGACCTGGCGCGCTGTCTTGCCCGACTCCTGAGCGACGGCGAACTGGGTGCACGCCTTGCGGTCAAGGCCCGCGAACAGGTCGAGCGTGAATTCGATATCCAGAAGGAAGTCCGAAAGCTCCATGATGTCATCGCAAACAACTGATTCAGTTACGCGCAAGATTCGCGTTCTGCTGGTGTCCGACGAACTGGAAGTCGGTGGGACGCAACGCCAGATCGTGCATATCGCCCGCTCCCTCGACCGCAACCGCTTCGAACCGACGGTTGCCTATTTCCGCAACCGTTCCTTCCTGGTCGATCAATTGGAGCAGGCCGGCGTGCCGGCGGTGGAGATTCCGAAACATGGCCGCATCGACCCCGCCTTCGTCCTGAAGCTGCGTCGATTTCTGCTTGAAAACAGGTTCGATGTCATGCACTGCTTCGCGTTCGGCGGCGAACTGTGGGGAGCGGTGGGGCGTCGGCTGCTGCCGGCTTCGCGCCGGCCGACGCTGATTACTTCGGTGCGCAACAAATACGACTGGTACTCTTCGCTGCAATGGCGGCTGAAACGCTGGTCGGCACTCCAGTCGACCTTCGTCATCGCCAATTCGCATGCGGGCGGCGAGCACGCCCGCATCACGATGGGCATGCCGCCCGGCTCGGTCGATGTGGTCTACAACGGCGTCGGCGACGCACCCGAAGCTGCCGCCGCCTCCCCATCCTCCAATTCTGGCGGCCCGGTAACTGCCCTGTTCGTCGGCCGTCTGGTCGAACAGAAGAACGTGCCGGTGCTATTGCGCGCCATGAAGCGGCTGGGCGACACCAATACCGAACTGCGCCTGCTGGTCGCGGGCGATGGCCCCCTGCGCGCCCTGTGCGAGGAAACCATCGCCAGGTTGCAGATCGGCGATCGCGTCGAATTGCTGGGCGAGCGGTCCGACGTTCCGGCGCTGATGTCCGCCGCCGATTTCGTGGTCCTGCCGTCGCTTCGGGAGGGCCTGTCGAATGTCATTCTCGAAGCCATGATGGTAGGGCGGCCAGTGATCGCCTCGGCGGTCGGCGGCAGCGTCGAACTGGTCGAGCAGATGGGAAGCGGCTTGCTGTTCCCCAGCGACGACGACGCGGCACTGGCCGACGCCTTGCGCTTGCTGGCGGGTGACCGCTCCCTGCGGGAGAAATTGGGTGCCCGCGGGCGCCAGCGCACCATCGAGCAATTCACCGTGCCGGCAATGGTTAGAACCATGCAGGATTTCTATTCGCGCTGTGCGGCGGCGTCGCCGACGTACGGCCGCACCAACTGAGGGTAGGTCGAACATGTCCACAGCACTCGGAGACTTCCTGATCAGCATTTCCGACGAGCCGGGTGCGTCCCTGCCCGAGCGCGTCATGGATCCGGCCCGCTGGCCGGCGTGGCGTGGCGTACCGCCGCGGCTGACTTTGCTGAATCCTGGCGCGGGGATTTCCGTCGTCTACAGCGGCGATGTCCGCTGCATCACCGTCGGAGATCGCGGCGGGATTGGTCTGGCGCGCGAGCCGGAACGCGGCGGGCAGGATGCCGCTCCCGCCGGCACTGCCGATGCCGCCCTCCAGGCGTGGCTCAACGGCAACGAATGGCGCGCCGACAGCCGCCGCGGCCGCTACGTGTTTGCCTTCTGGGACAAACAGCGGCGAACGCTGACCGCCTATACGGATGCCTTCCGCACCTATTCCGTCTTCTACTATTCGACGCCGACCAAACTGCTGTGCGCCAGCGACCTGCGCCTGATCCTCGCGGCACTCGACGAAGTGCCCGCGGTCGATCGTGTCGCGCTCTACCACTATCTCAATTTCGCATACATTCCCTCGCCGCGCAGCGCCATCGAGGGCGTAGCCAAGCTCGAACCTGGCTCATGCCTGGAAGGCCACGCGGGCAAGACGACGACGCGCCGGCTCTGGGATGCGCCCTACCCGGAGGACCTGAGCGGCAGCGATGTGGTGCGATCCCGGGAACTGCGGGACAGGATCGTCGCCAGCGTCAGCGACTACACGCCGGGTCCGACATCGCGGTGGGGAACCTTCCTGAGCGGCGGTACCGACAGTTCCAGCATCTCCGGCATTCTGGCGCGCAGCAACAGCGGCATGAAGGTGGACAGCTTCTCGATCGGCTTTGCGGAAGGCGGTTACGACGAGCTCTCCTTCTCGCGTATCGCCTCCGGTGCCTTCGGTCTCAATGCGCACGAACGCCTGGTCGGCGAGAACGACACCGTTGCCATTATCAACCGGCTGATCACCGGCTTCGACGAGCCATTCGGCAATTCCTCGGCAATCCCGACCTTCTATTGCGCCGACTTCGCGCGTGCGGAAGGCAAGGAACTCCTGATAGCCGGCGACGGCGGCGACGAAATATTCGGCGGCAACGAACGCTATGCCAAGGACAAGATTTTCGGCTGGTATCACAATGCACCGTGGCCGCTGCGCGCCGGCGGCTCGCTGCTCGCCAGCGCCCTTTCCCACACCGACCTGCACGTCGCCAACCGCGTCAGGAACATGGTTCACCGCGGTACCCTGCCCAACCCGGATCGCTTCTACAGCGATGATGCCTTCGCCTCCACCCACTTTGAAGAGTTGCTGAGCCCTGACTTCCGGCACCTGGTGGCACGCGACGACTCGCTCCAGTACCAGCGCGACGTTTACGCGCGGGCGCAAACGAAGAGCGAATTGCATCGGCTCATGTATATCGACCTGAAGATGACGATCGCCGAGAGCGATCTGGTCAAGGTCATCCGTTCCGCCAACGTCGCCGGCATCGACGTGGCATTCCCCTACATCGATCGCGGCCTGGTCGAATACACCGGTCGCCTGCCCGACCGTTACAAGGTCAATGGCCTCAACAAACGCCACCTCTTCAAGCTGGCGATGGAGGATATCCTGCCGCTGGAAATCCGCAAGAAGAAGAAGCAGGGTTTCGGCCTGCCGATCGCCGTCTGGATGCGCCGCGAGGGACAGCTCCGTGACCTGATCAACGATGTCGTCCTGTCCGACCGCGCGCGCGAGCGGGGCTATTTCAATTTCCCGTTCGTGCGCGACCTGATCGATCGCCACGAGCGCGGTCTCTGGGATCACGCGCCGGACATCTTCCGGTTGCTGATGCTCGAACTCTGGCACCGCGAGTACCTCGACAATCATGGCTGATTCGTCGCGTTCAGTTGTAATGGTGCTTGAAGCGAAGTTCCCGGCGTATGGCGGGGGCGGCGCAGAAAGCCAGGTGCTGACGCTCGGCGGCCGCCTGGTCGAGCGCAACGTCGGCGTCACGGTCATAGTGCCGCGAGTGGCGGACGGGCCGCAGGAGGAGCGCGAACTGGTCGACCGGCTCAATGTCGTTCGCCTCACTTACCCAAAGGTCCGGCTCCTGGGCGGCGTGATCATGCTGATCAAGCTGGCCTGGTTCCTGTTCGCGCATCGGCAGGAATACCGGATCATCCACGCCCATATCGCGCACAACATGGCGTCGGTCGCCGCCATCATGGGCAAGCTGCTCGGCAAACCGGTCGTGGTCAAGCTGACCGGCATGCGCGAACTGGTCGGCGGCATCCTCGACCCGAATCCCGGCTGGCCGGCACGCCTGCGAAAGTTGGCCATTCACCAGGCTACGCTGATCCAGGCAACCAGCGAGCGCATTCGCCAGACGCTGATCGATCGCGGCTTCGATCCCGCGCAGGTTCTGGTCCTGCCCAACGGCGTCGATGTCGCGCGATTCACCGCCAACTCGCGTAACGATGTATTCCGTCGCGAGTTGTGCGGCGATGCGGCCGTCGTCGGCGTATTCGTCGGCCGCCTCGCACTGGAGAAGAACCACGAGCTGCTGCTTGGCGCGTGGGCCCGGACGCTGAGCAATCGTCCCGACGCAAAACTGGTCTTGGTCGGCGACGGCGTACTGCGCCAACATCTCACCGAAGCGGCGGAGCGCCTGGGAATCGGCCAGCAGGTGGTCTTCGCCGGCCACAGCAGCGACGTTGGACGCTACCTGGCGATCGCCGATTTCGGTTTGCTTACCTCGCTCGCCGAGGGACTCTCCAACTCGCTGCTCGAATACATGGCGGCCGGCCTGCCCGTGATCGGATCCAGAATCAGCGGCACCGAGGACTTCGTGATTCCGGACGACACCGGCTGGCTGTTCGAACCCGGCCACGGCGAGGATCTGGCCCGCGCGCTGGAACAAGCCGTCGCGGCCGGACCAGGGCAACTGCGGCTGATGGGCGACCGGGCCAGGCAGCGCATCGTCTCGACTGCATCGCTGGAAGCGGTAACCGACAAACTTATCAAGTGTTACGGCTTCGTAACGAGGGACTGACCGTGTGTGGAATAGCCGGAATCGTATCGCTCCAAGAACGTCCCCTGCCTGACGCGCCCATTGCCGACGCAATGTGCCGCATGATCGTGCATCGAGGCCCGGACGATCAGGGCATCTATGCCGACCGGCAGGCGCAGATCGGCATGCGCCGGCTCTCCATCATCGACCTGGCCAGCGGCCACCAGCCGATCCACAACGAGGACAAGTCGATCTGGATCGTCTTCAACGGCGAGATCTACAACTTCAAGGAACTGCGCCGCGACCTCGAACGGCACGGGCATTCGTTCTATACGAATTCGGACACCGAATGCATCGTCCACGCGTACGAGCAGTATGGCGACCAGTGCTTTACCAAGCTGCGCGGCATGTTCGGCATCGCCATACTCGACCTCAAGCGCAACCGCCTCGTGCTGGCCCGCGATCGGCTCGGCAAGAAGCCTCTCTACTACACGCGCACCGCCGAAGGCTACCTGGCCTTCGCCTCGGAACTCAAGTCCTTGTTCGCAGTACCCGGTTTCGCTCCGACGGTATCGAAGTCCGCGACGCGCGAGTACTTCGCTCTCGGTTACGTGCCGGCCCCCGGCACGATCTACGATAACGTGCAAAAGCTGCCGCCGGCCCACTATCTGGTGTTCGAGCGCGGCACGGTCGCCATCCAGCGCTACTGGCGGATCGGCTTCGAACCGAAATGGCAGGATGACGAGGCGACGCTGCGCCAACGGCTGCTCGAACATCTCGACGATGCGGTACGCGTGCGGCTGGTCAGCGACGTCCCCTTCGGAGCATTCCTCAGCGGCGGCATCGACTCCAGCGTCGTCGCCTCACTCATGGCGCGGCACCTGTCGAGCCCGGTGAAGACCTTCACGATCGGTTTCCAGGAGGATGCCTTCAACGAGGTGCCCGATGCCCGCCGAGTCGCCCGGCATATCGGCGCGGACCACCACGAGCTGGTCGTGACGCCCGACGCGGTCGGCATGGTCGAGGATCTCGCCTGGTTCTGCGACGAGCCGTTCGGCGACTCGTCGTCGATCCCGACCTTCATCGTCGCCAAGCTCGCGGTGGGCCATGTGAAGATGGTCTTGTCCGGCGACGGCGGCGATGAGGGCTTCGCGGGCTACGAGCGCTATCGGAAGTACATGCAGCTGAACAAGATGGCCAGCCGCTCGCTGGGTCTGGCCGGACCCGGCTTGTCGCTGGCCGGCCGCATGGTCGGCGGCAGCCTCGGCGTCCGGCTACGCCGCATTGCCGACCGCATGGCCCTGCCCTATCCCGAGCGTTATCTCTCCGGCGTTGCGCTCAGCACGGCGGCGGACGTCAGTCCCATCCTCGCGCCGGATGTCGCTGCCCTGGACCCGTACGCCCATGTGCGCGGCCATTTCGAGCGCACCGATATCGAGGAGGAAATGGAAAAGATCCTCTCGGGCGACATGGACACCTACCTGGTCGACGACATCCTGGTCAAGGTCGACCGCATGACCATGGCCAACTCGCTGGAAGCCCGAGCGCCGTTGCTGGATCATGTCCTGCTTGAGTTCTGCGCGCGCCTGCCGTTCAATCTCAAGAACAATGGACAAGTGGGCAAGTACCTCCTGAAACAGGTCGCCGCGGACTTGCTGCCCGCGGAATGCATGCAGAAGCGCAAGCAGGGCTTCGGTATTCCGCTGGCGAAGTGGTTCCGCGAGGACTTCAAGCCGCTGATGCTCGATCTGCTGGCCGATCAGGCGTTCCGGGAACGCGGCGTTTTCAATGTAGCGGGGATCAAGGCCTGCTACGACCGCCATCTGTCCGGGATACAGGACTACAGCGAGCTGCTCTGGCTGGTCCTGACGTACGAGATGTGGGCACGCAACTACCTGGATCGGCACGGCTCCCGCCAAGTGCCCGGAGGGAATTCGATATGAACATGATGAGACTGCTGCTTGCGGCGATCATTGTCTATATCCCGTACCAGAGCCACTATCCGGTGGTGTTCGACATCAGGGGCCTCAACCTGATCAACCTGATGTTCCTCGGCGTCCTGGTGCTGATTCTCTTGCGCCATGCGCGCACCGAATCGCCCACGCCGCTGAAGGCGCACTTCATATGGTTTATCGTCGCGCTGATCCTCGCCTTCTTCATCGGCCAGTTCTACGACGGGTCGCGGGTCGATGCCGATGCGCAGGCCCTCAAGACCAGCATCTTCTACATGCTTTTCTATTTCCTGTTCTTCCATGCCGTGCGGGACGTCAGGGACATTCGCTTCCTGCTCGGTACGATCCTGTTCGTCACCCTGCTCGTGTCGTTACAGGTGTTCCGCCAGGCCCTCGACTACGGCATCGGCAATTTCTCGGAAACGCGTCGGGCCGCCGGGCCGTTCGCGCCGGACTATCGCGGCGCCAATCTGGCCGCAGCCTACTTCGTGATTTTCGTTCCGCTCTTCCTCGGCCTGGCCACGCACCGAAAGTCAGCCTTGGTGGTACGCCTCCTCGCGCTGCTGTTCGGGATCTTCGGTGTCTTCGCCGCCTTCTTCACCTACTCGCGGCAGGCATATTTCATTCTGGCGGCGCTGCTGTCGATTCAGGCCCTGCGGCGCAACCTGCTGCTGGGCATCCTACTGGGTGTCGCCGTCCTCACATACGAGTCCTGGGTTCCGGAGGGCGTCATCGAGCGTCTCCAGATGACCGAGACCACCACCGGGGATGATGAAGAAAAGAAACTGGATGAAAGTACCGAAAGCCGCTTCGTGCTCTGGCAGGGCGCCGGAAGGATGATCGCCGAGCGGCCATGGGGCGTCGGCCTGAATCACTTCGCACGCGAGATGGGCAAGTACGTTCCCGGCTTCTACTACTTCGATGTGCACAACGGCTATCTGCTGGTAGCAACCGAAACCGGCGTTGTCGGCGCACTCATCCTCGTCACCCTGCTGATCAGGCTGGTTCTTCTCGGTCGGCGCGTCGAATTACTGGAGGGATCCGAGGATGCCAAGCTGCTTGGCAGCACGTTCCAGATTTCCGTCCTGGCTGCGATGCTTGCCAACCTGTTCGGCAGCCGCTTCTTCAACGGCGAAGTAATGGGCAACTTCTGGATACTCTCCGGGTTGGTCGCGCGCTACTACACCCTGGAACTTGAACGGCTGGCGAAGCAGGATTCGAGCAGCAATAGCAGCTAGGTTGTTCCGTGGCACCGTCGCGGCCAGCGCGACACAACAGTCAATCCGACCAGCCGCGCAACCGGTAGTAGGCCCGTCCAGCCAGTTCATGCAATACGGCAGACCAGAGTGCAGGGCCGCCATTGTCGGGCAGCCATGCGCGCCACGTAGGCGCCTCGATCTGGATGAAGTCGCATCGCCGCGGCTCAACGTCCATGCCCAACCTGGCGGCGACCCCCAGCGCCCGCGGCATGTGCAGCGCACTGGTCACCAGCCATACCCGACCGCTGAAGTCGGCCGCCGCCGTCCTGGTTGCGGCGATGTCCTCGTAGGTTGTGAGGGAGTGCGACGCCATGAGGATCGCCGACGAGGGAACACCGGACTCCATGGCAATCGCCCGCATCAGGCCGGCCAGTGAGTGTTCGGGATTGCCGTCAGGACCGCCGGTGAATAGCAATGTTCCTCCGGTTTGATGCCAGAGGCGGATGCCTGCGCGCAGGCGTTCCCAGCCGCTGGCATCGAGCCTCGGCCGGGGGCGGCCATCGCGCGACTTCATGCCGCCACTCGCCAATACGATGATCAAGGGGGCATTGCCGGATTGCATGACCGCTTGCCCGCTCTCGTCGGGAGATCCTTCCAGAACCCGGACCGCCAGGTTCGCCAGCGCCGGCGTCGTCATCAGCCAGCTCCACGCGGCCATCACGACGAGCAGTCCCCTCACCGCCATAGGCACGCGCTTCCGAGCAGGAAGAAGACCGTACGCAGCGAGCGCCGTCAGCACAAGGACCAGATAGACGGGCAGGGGCAACAGCAATTCAAGCGGATCGAACATCGCTTGCTACCGCCATCTACCGGCGATCGCCAAAGCTGCCCGGCGGCACCATGATCATGTAGGCATCGACGTCGGTCTTGCTCGCCGTACCCCAGTTGGAGTTGAAAAGTACCCGCGTCAAATCGCGATTGGTCGAGGCCTGGGGCTCCGACCAGTACTCCGCATATTTGCTGTGGTGAAAAGCCAGATTGACAATGGTCGGATTGGCACGCAATTCGACCGCCATCACTTTCCGATGCAACCACTTGAAGCCATCCGATGCGAACAACCGGCTGAGCTTGCTGTTGCCAACGTAATCGGCATAGGTGGATACCACCACCCATCCCGGCTTGTTATATGCCTTGCCAGAGAAGTGCATCGCGGTAGCGGTGCCATCGACATAGGTATCGAACAACTTGGTACGTTCGCCAGTGCGCAGATTGACCATGAACACCGGACCGCCATGGCTGTCATAGTCAATCGAAACATAGACATCGTCGCCCGCCGCGTTCAACGCGATATCTGAATGCTCGCCGCGACGCGCCAGGCTTCTGGCGTTGGTCAAATTGCGATCGAGGACGACCGGGCCGCCGTCCCACGAAACCACGACATACTTCCCGGATGGACTCATGCTGAGATGATCCGGGCGTCCCTTGCCATGCCTGGCGAAGTCATAGGTTGCCAGAATGGTATCCGTCTGCATGTCATACACGAACATGCCCACGCCTTCCCAGGCGGCATTGTCCACCTGGAAAGCCCAGTAGCGCATGTCCGCCGATGGCGAGCCTTCGGAGCGCGTCCAAGCGCTTTCGGCAGTCGGCCAAATGCTTCTGATTCGCGTACCGAAGTCGCCGACGACGCGAGATCGCCCGTCACGGACATTAAGTTCCCGCAGCTTCATGCCGATGCCGTTTCGCGGCACGTAGTAGAGGAGATCCGGGTTGGTCGGATGCCACTGAGGTTCTGCATCGCCACCGACTTCGGCCAACACCTCCAGGTGCCGTAGCGACAGCGCATCGTAGAGGTGCCATGCGCCATCACTAGCGATGATCAGATACCGTGAGTTGTCGGCATTGAAAGCCTGCCGTCGCGAATAGTCGTTGCGCGCAAATCCTCTCGGTGGCTCCGCATCATGCTGCGTCGCGCGAACCACACATGCGCCG